>QMPN01000369.1 GCA_003648575.1 Bacteroidota bacterium | reverse complement strand
AGTATGCATGGAACAGCCCGGACTCCATTGTACAATATGAGTGGGGTTATGAAAAATTCTTTCCTTCAAGGCCAAAAGTTGAAACAAGCAGTTACGATTATACTCTCAAACAGAATGGAGTCTACGTGAATGCCAACATCCTGTTAGGCCGTGGCTGGTCTCTCACTCCGGCCCTGCATTATGTGCATGTCAATACAAAAAGTATTGACATCGACAATAACTCTAGCTTCGTGCGCGATACTGCATATTACAACCAGGCTATTGATTCAATGTCGTTTTTATATTACAATCAGATCCGTTTCGACATACGTCCCACAACACTCATATTGAACAACTTTGTGGTGTCCCTGGCATTTAACAAGCAGATATCAGTTTTCGATCTGGGCATATTTGGTTCCTGGTCGAACCTGAATGACCTGCATCAGATACAATTGGGGGCTTCTGTTACATATTATCCATTCGGAAACCTGAATTTCTATGGCAATACAACCATAAAAGGCCTCAGCGAAGAAAAGAAGCCCAGGGCGGTTTTCAGCCAGATGCTGGGGGGGAAAATTGCCCGTTTCTTGTGGATGGAAGGGTTCGTAAGCCTGGGAAATCTCCGGGGAACAAACGAATCCAACGCATTTATCGTTTATAATATAAGTGATGAAATAAATTTAAAAACAGGTGTAAACCTTACCTTTGTAATTTCACCGGCCGTGCAGCTGTCTATAAGGTATCAGTACCTGCAAAAGCAAGGGTACAGGACGGTTTCGGGGCCCGGAATGCCGCAAGGAATGAGGATAGAGGAACTTGATTATACTAACCAAAGCATTATAGGAGGATTAAAATGGACCTTATAAGAAAAAGTATTTTACTGGCAATATTTATTACAGTCATGGGCGGAATGTATGCTCAGGAAACAGAAAAGGTACAGGAGATCTTTTCAAAAAGTTATGGTTTCGAAACCGTGGGAGATTATGCTGAGGCTATTAAGTCGCTGAAGGCTGTCTATGACCCCGACTCTTATCATATCAATGTCAGGCTGGGCTGGCTCACATACATATCGGGACAATTCACCGAATCCGCGGCATATTACCTGAAGGCCATTGATTTGAAGCCTTATTCAATTGAGGCAAGGTTTGGCCTTACCTACCCTGCTTCGTCGATGGGAAATTGGGCACAGGTTAAAAGCCAGTATATCAAAATCCTCGAGGTGGACCCTCAAAATACCAAGGCCAATTATTATTTCGGGCTCATGTATTATGAGTCCGGTGATTTTGAGTCGGCAGCAAAGCATTTCGGAAAAGTTGTTAACCTGTACCCCTTCAACAGTGAGTCGGTGCTGATGTACGCCTGGTCGAATCTTCAGCTGGGAAAAATACGCGAAGCGGAAGTATTGTTCAATGAAGTACTGATCATCGACCCGTATAACCAATCAGCACTTGAGGGCCTTGAGTTGATAAAATAAAATGGAAAAAGAAGGCTATACCATCCTTCACGATCTCCTCAGCAAGGATCTGCAGCTTGAGGAAGATGAAGCGCTTATATCCGGGGAGGAGAAGCCTGACCTGAACCTATTCCATCAAAAGCTTACTATCCTGGTCCTCTATCTGCTGGATCGAGACATGCCCCGATTGTTAAATGCCATGTACCGGCTTGATGTTAACGAGCAAAAGTTTCATGAGGTTATGCAGAGCGAAAGCAAGGAAGAAGCAGCATCTAATATTGCCCGCCTGGTCCTTGAGAGAGAGATGCAGAAAGTAAAAACCCGCCTTCATTATAAGACACATCGGAAATTCTGATTATTTTAGCCTGATAATACTGTTTAGATGGGTGAATTTACCTGGAATGAGATTCTTTTTGCCTTTGGCTTGACCATGTTTGCCGGTTTGTCAACCGGTATAGGCAGTATACTGGCATTTTTTACAAAAAGAACCAATACCCGTTTTCTGTCTCTGGCATTAGGTTTTTCTGCCGGGGTGATGATCTACGTTTCATTCGTAGAGATCTTTCCCAAGGCAAGGGCTGAACTGGTTGCTGAATATGGACCCTCCGAAGGGTTCTGGCTGACCACAGCTGCATTTTTCGGGGGTATCCTCCTCATTGCCATCATCGATAAGCTCATTCCATCATTTGAGAACCCGCATGAGATCAAGAAGGTAGAAGATATTGATGAAAAAAAGGCAGGAGAGCAGAAGCTGATGCGTATGGGCCTTTTCACCGCACTTGCCATTGCAATACACAACTTTCCGGAAGGCCTGGCCACTTTCATTGCAGCCCTCGATGATCCGGGGCTGGGTATTGCCATAGCCGTAGCCATTGCCATCCACAACATCCCTGAGGGAATTGCTGTTTCCGTACCCATATACTATGCAACCGGGAATAAGAAAAAAGCATTCTGGTATTCCTTCTCCTCCGGGCTGGCCGAACCTGTTGGTGCGGCGATCGGATTCCTCATCCTGATGCCTTTTCTGGGCCCGTTGATCTTTGGAATGATATTCGCCGGAGTGGCCGGGGTCATGGTTTTTATTTCCATCGATGAGCTTTTACCGGCTGCTCAGGAATTCGGTGAGCACCATCTGTCCATCTATGGCCTTATAGCCGGCATGATGGTGATGGCAGCAAGTTTATTGTTATTTGCATAACCTAATATCTGTATTTTATTTGAAGGGTTGAGGGTTGAGTTTTGAGTTAGTGATAAGTTAATGAGTTGTTAGTTACTTTTAACTCAAACTCTTTTGCGCTGTTTTAACTATTGCTGTTGTGATATTGATGATATTGATAATTTCTTCCCTAAAATATGTCAGGTCATAATGCACTAATTTACTTTGATCTAACAGTTTAAGCCAATATTGGGTTTCCCGCGCTTCTTTTGAAGCTATTGACATTTTATATGCAAAATCTCTTTTACTAAATGCTGCAGATGCTTCATGAACATTCGCTCCTATACTAGTGGCACTTTTCAATAATTGCTTTGAAATGATGTATTCATTATCATCAATTAATTGCTTGTACAAATCAATAATTTTTAATGAAAATAGAAAGCTTCTATCAAGGATTGTAGTCTTTTTCATGGTAATAAGTGTTGGTTACCTATTAATACTTATTCTACGAAAATGTCACACTAAAATCCAGGAAGTTTTTACAAACTTATCACTTAAAACTAACTCAAAACTCAACCCTCAACCCTCAACCCTACTAACCACCCAACACTTTTACTATATTTGCACTACACTCAATGACCAGTAACAAGAAAACTAAGAAGTCCGCCCTGCATGTGAAAAAGGGCATTGAACAGCCGCCGCAGGTGAACAAGGATGCTGCAGAGCGGTACAGCAATATCCCTGCTGATAAGCTAACGGCTCAGGATTATGTGCAGGGCATCCTGGATGGGAACCGTACCCTGCTGAGCAAGGCCATTACGCTGGTTGAAAGTGCCCTCCCAAAACACCATGCACTGGCACAGGAGATCATAAGCGGCTGCCTGCCATATGCCGGGAAATCTATCCGTGTGGGGATCACCGGGGTGCCGGGGGTAGGCAAGAGCACGTTCATTGAGACCATGGGGAAGCACCTGACCTCATCCGGACATAAAGTGGCCGTATTGGCCATCGACCCAAGCAGCAGCCGCAGCAAGGGGAGCATACTGGGCGATAAGACCCGCATGGAAGACCTTGCCAACGATCCGGATGCCTTTATCCGTCCCTCAGCCTCCTCAGGCTCACTGGGAGGCGTGGCAAGAAAAACCCGTGAGGCCATTATCCTTTGCGAGGCAGCCGGCTTCGACTGTATATTCGTGGAAACTGTGGGTGT
>QMPN01000368.1 GCA_003648575.1 Bacteroidota bacterium | reverse complement strand
GAGCGGTATAGGGGTCATCAGTGACTTTGAGGCTCAGCCCATCATCATGAAATCACATCTTGGCGAGTTTGCCATTGTCACCGTAAGCAAGATCGCTAATATTGAAGAATTAACACAGCGCATGCTTGACCAGCATCGTACTTTCTCAGAGGTCAGTGCCGAAGGGACCAACGCCACCGAGCTGGTAGCCATGATGATCTGTGAAGAAGAAAGCATCGAAAAAGGTATCGAGAACGTTTATGACAAAGTGAAAGGATCATGCTCAATGCTGATCCTGACTGAAAAGGGAATTTATGCAGCCCGCGATAAGCTTGGCAGGACGACCATCATACTCGGAAAAAAAGATGGTGCTTATGCTTTCGCGTCTGAAACCAGCGCTTTCTCGAACCTGGGTTTTGAAACCGAACACTTCATCGGCCCGGGAGAGATCATACTGGCTACAGCCGACGGATGGGAGCAGTGTAAAAAGCCATACGACAAAATGCAGGTCTGTGCATTCCTGTGGGTATATTACGGTTATCCCTCTTCGGATTTTGAGGGCATCAATGTTGAAGACTGCCGCTACCGCTGCGGGGCGGCGCTTGCACGCAAGGATAAGGCCGAAGTCGATTTTGTTTCCGGTATCCCGGATTCCGGCATTGCACATGCAGTGGGATATTCAAATGAAAAGCAAATCCCGTATAAAAGGGCTGTTGTGAAATATACACCAACATGGCCCAGGAGCTTTATGCCTCAGAACCAAAAGGTACGTGACCTGGTTGCGAAGATGAAGCTGATCCCGGTAAAATCGCTCATTAAAGGGAAGAAGATCGTTTTCTGTGACGACTCCATTGTAAGGGGAACACAATTCCAGGACAATGTGAAGATCCTTTACGAATACGGTGCGGAAGAGATCCATGTGCGGCCTGCCTGCCCTACCCTTATCTTCCCATGTGAGTTCCTCAACTTTTCCCGTTCACGTTCCAACCTCGACCTGGCAGGAAGGAAAGCCATATACGAGCTGGAAGGCGCTGATGACAAGTACCTCGATGAATATGCCACTCCCGGCACCGACCGCTATCATGCCATGATAGAGAAAATCAGGGAACGCATAGGAGTAACCACATTGCAGTACCAGGAGCTGGATGACCTGGTTGAAGCCATTGGCTTGCCGAAGGAGAGGCTTTGTACGCATTGCTGGGACGGGAGTAGTTGGTTTTGAGCCCTTCGACTTCGCTCAGGACAGGGTTTTGAGTGTTGAGGGTTGAGGAAAAAGGGTTGAGGGTTGAGTGGATATCCGATACTCGATATTCGATATAAAGCCAGAGTTCAGCAGCAAGCAACCAGAAACCAGTAGCCAGAAACCAGAAACCAGTAGCCAGAAACCAGTGACTTAACATAAATTATAATCTCAATGTCATGGTAAAAGAGCGTTTTAAGACAGAATCCAGGTTCAACATCATTTCTTTTATCAAGGAAGAAAGCATTGGTGGATATATTCTTATCGGTATCACCATCATTGCTTTGATCTGGGCCAATTCAGGCTTTTATAATTCATATCATTACATATGGCATGAGCTGCAGATGGGGTTCAGGTTTGGCAATTTCGACCTGACCGCCTCTTTACACCACTGGATCAATGATGGTTTGATGGCCTTATTTTTCTTCACTATAGGCCTGGAGATCAAGCGCGAAGTGCTTGCCGGTGAATTATCATCCTTTAAGAAAGCAGGATTACCGATCGTTGCTGCCGTGGGGGGCATGATAGTACCTGCCATGGTATATGTGATCATCAATTACAACAACCCTCAATTCATGAATGGATGGGGGATCCCGATGGCAACCGATATTGCTTTCGCACTTGGATTGATGGCCATGCTGGGAAAAAGAGTGCCGGTGAGCCTGAAGATATTCCTGACTGCACTCGCCATTGCTGATGATCTGGGCGCTATCATGGTAATAGCCATATTCTATACAGAATCCATCAATATGACTGAACTCATTAATGCGGCTGCCTTTATAGTCGTGCTCATTGCCGCAAACCGTCTGGGTGTACGTAGCATGATCTTTTATGCCCTTGTGGGCGGCCTGGGAGTGTGGACATCTTTCCTGTTTTCCGGTGTACATGCCACCATCGCAGGCGTGCTTATAGCCCTGACCATCCCCGTGAGGCCCAGGATCAATGAAATTACATTTATCCAGCGACTCAATACATGTCTGGATGTGTTTAAAAAGACCGACCCCAATGATAAATCGTTATTGACAGAAGCCCAGTCGAAGGTGATCAGCAGAATTGGAAAGCATGTCGATGATGCCAACACACCCCTGCAGAAGCTTGAGCATTCCTTACATCCCGTTTCCATATATTTCATATTACCCGTTTTTGCCTTAAGCAATGCCGGGGTACATATTGATGGGAACGTGTTTGAAATGCTCCTCCACCCTATCTCCCTTGGAATTATGGGAGGACTGATAATTGGAAAATTCATTGGCATCACTCTTTTTTCAAAGCTGTTTGTTAAGTTTAAGTTTGCAAGCCTGCCTCCCGGTGTCAGCTGGCAGCATATCTATGGAATGGCATTCCTGGCAGGTATCGGATTTACCATGTCGATGTTCATTTCCGACCTCGGCTTCGAGGATCAGGGATATGTGGAGATTGCCAAAGTGGGCATACTCGCAGCTTCTCTCATCGCAGGCATCATTGGTATCAGCATACTGCGCGCCGCAAAACCCATAAACTAAGGTCTAAGCAAGTTTTGTTAAATTAATGGGAATAGATCATATAGAAGAAATGTCTAAATTAGTGCTGTCCAAAGGGTAAGGCTACATTTTAGGGAAGGCTACAGTTACACAATGGTATTGACAAGACGTGTACAATGCATAAATAGTCTTTATGGAGACAGACACATAAATTATAATTTACACAAACGCCCATGAAACACAGAAAGACAAATTAAAAAACATTTCCCCGCTCAATTATCAACTTAAAAAAATCAAGATGAAAAAATTAATTCTACCATTTGCTTTAATTATGGCAATTGGCCTGGTATTCGTAATTTCCTGTAAAAAGGAAAACAAGGCGCCCGCCACTGACAATAAAGTTCACTCACAACAGCTTGATAAAATGAATCTTTACGAGTCATTGGATATCCAACATACGGCTTCCACCAGGTCAGATTTGAGCTATGCGGGCATATTGTGTTCCGGGGATAACATAATAGGTGCAGCGACTCCATATTCATATGGTTATCCTGATGGTTGGACATATTACAAATTCTTTGGTGGAGCCGGAGATGATATTGACATCAATTTGGTGCGGATCACTTGTGAAATGGATCCTGCATATGTTCTTTATTTTGGAACTTCTGCAACCACAGACGGAAATTCAGCATTTATATATACCCATAGTAATCCTGATTTAACATACATAGCATTCAGAGACGATCAAGTGCCCAGGCCTGCCTATTGTGCCGGAACATGCTTCGCTTATGCTGACCCCGGTTCAGATGTCACTTTGCCATCCACTGGTTGGTATACCCTGGCTTTGTTCGATTATGTAAGCTGCGGAGGTGTTTCTCCATTGTTGTATAACCTGAACGTTTCCGGTATTGCAGGATGTACAATTGTTATCGATGGTTGTGACACTTATGTAACCAGCCAAATCTTAGAAACGGGAAGTATGCAGGAATTAATAGATATGTGCGCCGAAACTGCCAGAAACCATGGGGCGTTTGTTCGCTGTGTTGCACATTTAACAAATGACTGGAGGGCTGAAGGGTTAATAACAGGAGAAGAAAAAGGAGCTATTATGGCATGTGCGGCTACATCTGG
>QMPN01000367.1 GCA_003648575.1 Bacteroidota bacterium | reverse complement strand
ATTTTGAATTGTCGATATGTTCACTCATGCTTTAATGCTTTAACAAAATGCTATATTCTGATTAACAAACTAAGGGGGAAAAAGTCGCAGGGGGATAAAAAAAACTGTTACTGGCTACTGGTTGCTGGAGGCTGGATGCTGGTTGCTGGAGGCTGGAGGCTGCAAACAGCCAACAGCTAACAGCCTACAGCCTACTTTTTCCTTATTCCATTTTCCTTTTCCCATAATCTTCCGTCAACCTTATTCGGCAGGGTAACCTTCAGCAGCGGTTCATTTTCCATCGCTCTTTTGATAGCAAAGATGGCCTCGTCGTTGCGTGCCCAGCTGCGGCGGGCAATGCCATTGTTAACATCCCAGTACAGCATATTCTTTAGCCTGCGAGCGGCATCGCTGCTGCCGTCGAGCAGCATTCCAAAGCCTCCATTGATCACTTCACCCCAGCCAACGCCTCCGCCATTATGGATCGAAACCCATGTAGCGCCACGGAAGCTGTCGCCGATCACATTCTGTATAGCCATATCGGCGGTGAACTGTGAGCCGTCGTAGATATTTGAAGTTTCCCTGTATGGCGAATCCGTTCCCGATACATCATGATGGTCGCGGCCCAGGACTACAGGTGCAGAAACATCTCCTGATTTTATGGCATTATTGAACGCTTCGGCAATTTTTGTCCGGCCCTCACAATCGGCATAGAGAATCCGTGCCTGTGAGCCTACAACCATCTTATTTTCTTCAGCACGGCGTATCCATAAAAGGTTATCATTGAGCTGTTGCCTTATTTCAACCGGTGCCTCTGCTGCCATTTGCTCCAGGATATCCCCGGCGATCTTATCGGTAGCCTGCAGGTCTTTCGGATCACCGGAAGTACATACCCAGCGGAACGGGCCAAAGCCATAGTCAAAACACATTGGCCCCATAATGTCCTGCACATATGAAGGATATATAAATTTGCCATCGGCTTTCATGATATCAGCCCCTGCACGGGAAGCCTCCAGCAGGAAGGCATTGCCATAATCAAAGAAATACATCCCACGGGCAGCCATGGTATTTATAGCGGCAACCTGCCGTCTCAGCGACTCCTGCACTTTCTCCCTGAACTTATCGGGATCATCAACCATGAGCTTGTTGGATTCTTCGAAACCCAATCCGGCAGGGTAATATCCGCCTGCCCATGGATTGTGAAGTGAAGTCTGGTCGGAGCCAAGGTCAATATGTATATTTTTCTCAACAAATGCTTCCCAGAGGTCTACAATATTGCCCTGGTAAGCAAGTGATACTGCCTCTTTGTTGTTTCTTGCAGCTATAATTCTTTCTATGAGTGCATCCAGGTCTTCGTAAAGCTCATCAACCCATCCCTGTTCATGTCTTTTCACTGCCGCAGCCGGATTTATCTCGGCAATAACCCCGATGGCTCCGGCAATAACCGCTGCCTTTGCCTGAGCACCTGACATGCCACCCAGCCCCGACGAAACAAATATCTTCCCGCCTAATCCGGGGTCCCCGTGCTGAAGTTTTCTGCCGGCATTAAGCAGGGTGATAGTAGTGCCATGCACGATCCCCTGTGGCCCTATATACATAAACGAGCCCGCAGTCATCTGTCCGTATTGTGAAACCCCCAGGGCATTGAATTTCTCCCAGTGGTCGGGTGTGGAATAATTAGGGATCACCATGCCATTGGTAATCACCACACGTGGTGCATCCTTATGCGAAGGGAACAATCCCATGGGATGGCCTGAGTACATTGCCAGTGTTTGCTCATCAGTCATCTCCGCCAGGTATTTCATAGTAAGAAGGTACTGTGCCCAGTTTTGAAAAACAGCCCCATTGCCGCCATAAGTGATCAACTCGTGGGGATGCTGTGCAACGGCAGGGTCCAGGTTATTCTGTATCATCAGCATAATGGCAGCCGCCTGCTTCGAGCGTGAGGGATATTCCTCAATGGGCCTTGCATACATATCATATAAAGGGCGGAAGCGGTGCATATATATCCTTCCATACCTTTCCAGTTCCCCGGTAAACTCTGGTGCCAGTACTGCATGGTGTATGGGGTCGAAATACCGCAAAGCATTCTTTACAGCCAGTATTTTTTCCTCTTCATTCAGGATATCTTTACGAAGAGGCGCGTGGCTTACAGTGCTATCATAGTCACGGGTCCCGGGCAGGTTCTCAGGGATGCCCTGCAGAATACTTTTTTGAAAATCAGCAAGTTCCATTCTTATTTAAATTTCTGTTGTTTCATGCTTGTGTGGACTGCAAAATTACAACTAATTCTTAATCTTTGAGCCTGAACAGAGCCTTTGGATAACATGAAAACGTATCCTCGGCAAACGATAATTTCCGTTGCCCGTTCACTATCTCCCTACAACAGGGAATTATACAAAAACCCGGCGGAAAGCGATTGGAAAATTTCAGAAATTCCTAATAATTATCAGGAATATTTTTCATGATATTTGAGATGAACTCCCGTGCACGGAACAGCTGCGCTTTGACAGTTCCAAGCGGAAGCTTGAGTTCCGCAGCGATCTCTTCATAAGAATACTCCTTGAAATAACGGAGCTCTATCAACTGCCTGTAATGTGGCTTCAGCTTTTCAACTACCTCGCGCATCAGCATCATCTTCTCTTTCTTCATCACCTTTTCTTCAGGATCAGGGGTGTCGGAAGGAATATAGTTGGCCAGCTCGTTGCCTTCCTCTCCATTGGGGCTGCTATCAATGGAGAAAGTGCGTTTTTTCTTCTTCCGCATAAAGTCGATGCAGTTATTGGAGGCAATTTTGAACAACCAGGTACTGAAAGCATAATCGGGCGTATACTGCTCAAGCTTTTTAAACGCTTTCCCGAAGGCCTCGATGGTCAGGTCGTCGGCATCGCAGGTGTTGTTGGTCATCTTAAGGAGCATGAAGTAAAGTGAATCCCGGTAGTTGTTCATCAGGGCTGCATAAGCACGCTGGTCGCCATTGTTGATGGCAGCCTGCACCAGCTGAAAATCACGCATGGCCTTATCGGTGAGGTTAGGATTTACTTCCATTTATCAGGTTTACTGAACATATTCACCAGACTGAGCATTGGGTAAAACACGATCAGAAATAATTCTGCTATAGGCGAAAATAATAATAATTTTCTTTCGTTCAGCCGGTTCATACTCATTTTAGTAATTAACAAGTAACTAACAAAACGAAGAATAAAGACGCTTCCGACAATAATCATGTTATATCCCAATGCCAGGAGCAAAATAAATAATCCAAAGAAAAACATCTGGCTGATCGACCATGTCCCCAGAAGCCACTTAAAACGAGGACGGTAATACTTCCATGTTGTCAGGTGCCGCCGCTTTTGATTTACCCAGTCACCGATCTTTTCTTCCGGTACAGAGATGGTGTGGCTGCCATGATCTATCTCAATGGCAACATTCTTTTTTGTTGCTACACTGTTAATAAAAAGGTCGTCATCGCCGGAGGCAATAGTATAATGCGATGAAAAACCCTTATTCTTGTAAAATAAAGTCTTACGATAAGACATATTCCTGCCCACACCCATATATGTCTTTCCCATTAATGAATATGAAAGGTATTGAATGGCAACCCACAATGTTTCATAACGGATCAATAAATTCAGCAGGCCGACCTTTCTTTCATAAGCACCATATCCCAGTACGATCTCTTTACCTCGCCCGAACTTCCCGGCCATATTCCTGATCCAGTATTTGGAAGATGGCCTGCAATCGGCGTCCGTGAGAAGCAGTATTTCGTGAGATGCAGATTTAATTCCCAGTGATAAGGGAAATTTCTTGCCATGAAAGAAGTTAAGCTCCTGGTTCAGGTTCACAATTTT
>QMPN01000366.1 GCA_003648575.1 Bacteroidota bacterium | reverse complement strand
GGGCGTGGATGCAGTCTCGCGCAAAGAGTTCTGGGATATGCTGAAACGCCTTAAGGAATGGGGGATCACAATAATGGTTTCCACTCCTTATATGGATGAGGCGGCTTTATGCGACCGGGTGGCACTGATGCAAGAAGGTAACATTATGAGCATTGACACACCGGCAGGCATCATTAATTCCCATAAAAAACTTCTTGCATCTGTCAGGACAAATGACATGTTCAGGCTGGTGAAGGACCTCCTCTCACTGAGCGATTGTTACTCGGCATATCGCTTTGGGGCTACTGTCCATTATACGCCAATAGGAAAAGTTATTGAGACTGAATTAATTGAAGAACAACTGGCAAAAAAGGGCCATGGGGATATTGAAGTGGTTCCAATCAGCCCGGGAGTAGAAGATTGTTTCATGGAACTGATGACAAAGGATTAAGATATTCATGGAAGACCATATTATCCGGGTGGAGAACCTGACAAAAAAATTTGGCAGCTTTACGGCCAACGACAACCTTAGCTTCTTTGTAAAGAAGGGAGAGGTTTTTGGTTTTCTTGGAGCCAATGGTGCAGGTAAGACCACTGCCATCAGGATCCTCTGTGGATTGCTGCAGCCTACTTCCGGGAATATAGAAGTGGCAGGTTATAATGTAAGCCGCCAATCAAACAAGGTTAAGAAGAATATTGGTTATATGAGCCAGAAATTCTCTATGTATGAGGATTTGACCATCAAGGAAAACTTTAGGTTTTATGGCGGGATTTATGGCATGTCATCCAGGGCGATTAAGGAAAAGACCGAGTATTATTTGCACAAGCTGGGATTGGAGAAAGAGAAAAACTCTGTGATCAGCTCCCTCCCCCTTGGCTGGAAGCAAAAGCTGGCCTTTTCTGTGGCCATCATGCACGATCCCAAAATCATCTTCCTGGATGAACCTACGGGAGGCGTCGACCCGATTGCCCGTCGGCAATTCTGGGAAATGATATACGAAGCAGCTGCATCAGGCATTACGGTATTCGTGACCACACACTACATGGATGAGGCAGAATATTGCCAACGTGTATCCATCATGGTGGATGGCAAGATTGAAGCACTTGATACTCCTGAAAAACTCAAAGAGCAATTCAAGGTTGGCTCAATGGAGAATGTATTTATAAAACTGGCTAGGGGGCAACAATGAAAGGTTTTATAATTAAAGAGTTTTATCACATTTTTAGAGATGTGCGTACTATGGTCATCCTGTTCGGGATGCCTGTTGTACAGGTGCTGATCTTCGGTTTTGCCATCTCAACAGAAATCAAAGACGCTAAAATAGCCATCCTGGATTACTCAAGGGATAATATGAGCCTGGAACTGAGCAACAAGATCATCTCCTCGGATTATTTTATCCTCAGTGAGATACTGGAAGATGAAAACCAGATAGAAACCGTATTCAAGGCCGGTAAGATCAAAGAGGTGATTATATTCGGCGATAATTTTGCACGGAACCTGCAAAAAGAACAAAATGCTTCCATACAGATTATTGCCGATGCTTCTGATCCCAATACCGCAAACCTTCTGGTGAACTATACTACCGGTATCATCAGAAACTATATGACGGAAAAAATGGGCAAACAGAGTATGCCTATTGAGATAAACACAGAATATAAAATGCTTTTCAATCCTGAGATCAAAAGTGTATTTATGTTTGTTCCAGGCATTATTACCATCCTGTTGATGCTTGTATCGGCCATGATGACCTCTATATCAATTGCTCGTGAAAAAGAACTTGGCACCATGGAAGTGCTTTTGGTGTCACCATTGAAGCCCATTCAGATCGTTGTGGGCAAGGTAATACCTTATGTAGTACTTTCTTTTGTCAACGCCATAACCATCTTATTGCTGGCTTTCTTTGTATTTGGCATGCCGGTTCAGGGGAGCGTGATCTTGTTGCTCGCAGAAAGCCTGCTGTTTATAATTATGGCCCTTGCATTGGGGGTCTTTATTTCAACAGTGTCCAACAGCCAGCAAACAGCCATGATGATCTCCATGTTTGCCCTGATGCTGCCAACGATCCTGCTTTCGGGTTTTATTTTTCCGATTGAGAACATGCCGGAAGTACTTCAATGGTTATGCAATTTGATGCCAACGAAATGGTTTATCATCATCGTAAAGGATATCATGCTTAAAGGGGTCGGGCTTGCACATATATGGCAGGAAACCTTTATCATCACCGGAATGACAGCTTTATTTATTGGCTTGAGTGTCAGAAAATTTAAAATCAGACTGGAATAAAGTATGAGGACTATATTATTCATATTGCAGAAAGAATTCATACAGATCTTCAGGAACAAGACTATGCTTCCAATTATTTTTATTGTCCCTCTGGTGCAACTGATGGTATTATCCTATACTGCCACCTTTGAGATCAAAAATGTGAACTTGTTTATCGTTGACCAGGACAGCAGTCCGTCTTCCCGCGATCTGGCATCGAAATTCAAGGGATCTCCTTTTTTTACAGTAGTTGATTTCTCAGTGTCTTATACAGTGGCTGAAGAAGCCCTCATTAACAATAAAACTGACCAGATACTTCAGATACCCCCTGGCTTTGAGAAAGAGATAATTTCAGATAAGAAGTCAAGCCTTCATGTAACTACTAACGCTATAAACGGTAGTGCAGCCAGCCTGATGAATGCATATGCGCTTTCTATCATAAAGGATTATAATAGCAATATCATCGTGGAGCAACTGGGATTACGTCAGCCCCCTGACCCAATACGGATCAGCAGCGCGTTCTGGTATAACCCGGAGCTTAATTATTTTACTTACATGGTGCCAGGCATTCTGGTGTTGCTCGTAACAGTCATCAGCGTTTTTCTTTCAGCACTGAATATTGTAAGGGAAAAAGAAATTGGAACCATTGAACAGATAAATGTCACCCCAATAAGAAAATACCAGTTTATCCTGGGCAAATTGATCCCCTTTTGGATTATTGCCCTTTCCGAGCTTGCTTTTGGCCTCATCCTGGCAAAATTGATGTTTGATATTCCGATGCTTGGCAGCCTGGGACTGATCTTTTTCGTGGCAAGCGTGTACTTGTTGGTTGCCCTTGGTTTAGGACTGCTAATTTCTACCCTTACCAACACCCAACAACAGTCCATGTTTCTCACTTATTTCTTCATGATTATTTTTATCCTTATGAGCGGCCTCTTCACCCCTGTTCAAAGTATGCCTGAGTGGGCCCAGTGGATGAATAAGCTTAACCTAATAGCCTATTTCATAGATGTGATGCGTATGATATTGCTAAAGGGATCGGCCTTCAGTGATATCTCCAGACAGTTCTTTTCCCTGCTGGCACTGGCTATATTGCTGAACGCACTTGCAGTGTGGAGATATAGAAAAGTTGCTTAAAACCCTCAATTCAATTTTATTTATTACATTGGTGTACAATTTGAAAAATTTTATTTGAAGAAAAGGAAACCAATATTAATATTAGCGTTCTTTTTTGCAGGATGGATGTTCTTGCTCTATTCTTGCCTTAGTGGCCATGATGATAAAATGAGTGACATTCTGGATGATGCTGAGCTGTTGCTTCAAGATCAAAGCCTGCAGCGGATCCTGGATCGTGATACCCTGATTGCCCTCACTGATTATAACTCCACCAATTATTTTATTTACCGGGGAGAACCCATGGGTTATCAGTTTGAAATGCTTCAGCAATTTGCTGATTTTCTGGATGTAAACCTGAAACTTGTGATCAGCAGTGATATGAATCAGGCCTTCGATCTTTTGAATAATGAAAAGGTTGATGTTATCGCGATGGGACTGACAGTGACAAGCGACAGACAGAAACTGGTTGATTTTACCCT
>QMPN01000365.1 GCA_003648575.1 Bacteroidota bacterium | reverse complement strand
TCGCAATAAAACCTGTCTAATGGTGAGGCCTCATACAGCAGCATCCCTTCGGTGGTTATATTTTCGGCAAACTCACCATAGGCAATTTTTCTTCCGGCCACGACGGCGAACTTATCAACGCTTTCTTTTGCCAGCAAACTGATCTGCCTGTGCCACTTTCCGGCATGTGCATCCCCTTCAACACCGCTTTCATTCAGGTGGATCTCACTCACCGGCTTCTTGATGGTTCCCTTGGCTTCAGAGATATTTACTGCTAATATGTTAATATTTTTTGCTTCTATACTCATTGTTTTGTTTTGAATATACAATCACGGGTGTTATATTTGTTCAGCAAGCATTGTAATATGCTTAAACCAATCACAAAAATAATTAAAACTCATTATCATGGAACAAGCAAACACTGATCAGGCCAATTTAATCAAAGAAGTCAGTATTCCTGTATACCAGGCACGCGGCTGGATGAAGCTAATTGGCATCCTGATGATCATCGCGGGAGTTTTTTATGCCCTTACAATTGTCGGGATCATCATAGCATGGCTACCTATATGGATGGGGGTAGTCCTTTACCAGGCCGGCTCATCATCAGAACAAGCCTATTTCAACGGTGATAAGTATAGCTTACTGACATCTCTTAACAAGCTTAAGCTGTATTTCACTATTATGGGGATAATGACCCTTATCACCATTGCCCTTATGGTAATAATGTTGATTGCGGTCCTTGCAGGCGGACTTGCTTTCGGTGATTATTTTGACAGCTACGATTATTATTAGGGATTTTTAGTTCTCCCTGTTTAGTGTCTGTCCTTAAAGTCAGTGCTTAGTTCATAATGTTCGAGTTCGAGGCCTGCGAAGTCTTTAAAATCAAGGAGTTTACGATTGTAAATGACTGTTTTAAAGACGAGCATAACGAAGGAATCGGATATTTTGGACAAGCACTATTTGTAGCAAAAGCGTTTGATCACCCCATAAGCGCTTTTTATACCCAGCTCACCGGCCTTGCTGAGGTCACCGCAGCCATTGTCGAGCTGATCGAGGTAAATATAGGTCAGCCCCCTGTTGAACCATGCCTCTGCCAGTTCGGGTTCCAGATGTAAAGCCTGGGAATAATCCAGGATGGCGCTGTTATAATCTTTCATCCGGTTACGGATGTTGCCCCTGTTGAAATATGCATAGGGCAGTTTTGGCATTAGTTCTATCACCCTGTCGTAGTCCATTAATACAACCCCGAAATTGGGTTCTTTAGTAATATCTGCTTTATCGGGTGCGGGAATTTTGTCCCATGTAATGGTTACATCGTCTGAATACACCCTTTCATTGTATAAATACTCTTCCAGTTCATAACGGGTGTTGGCACGATTGAAATATGCAAAGACAAACTTTGGATAAAGTGTGATGGCATTGTCGTATGCTTCCAGGGAGTTGGTGAAGTTATGGGCCATGCCGTTCACAACGCCTTTCAGGAAATGTCCGATGTAGTCAGAAGAGTTTTCACGCAACAGGCTATCTGCAATTGCAAGGTGATGGGCCAGGGCTTCCGCATCCTCCGGTATGTCGGCATTCATGATGGCAAAGGCAAGATCCTCCTCATTGCTTATGTTGAATTCTGTAATCTCCTTAACGGTATATCCTTCACGTTTTTTCTTAACAAAATCCTTGTCTTTTTTTATGAATTTTACGATCATGTTTGGCTGAAGCTCAATTCCTTCATAGGCCCTGTTCAGATCACCGGTCTTATTGCCCGAATTAAAATCTGACTCAAAAGCTATCAGCTTCTGGAAATAAGTTGAATCCGCATATGTTTTCATCAAGGCTTCTGTAGACGCATCACCATCGTTCAGCATGTTGATGATCTCAAATGCCTTGTCGTTATCCTGCCGTGCCCCGAGAGGATCGTTTAATCGCTGCCTGGCTTGCGATCGCTGAAGGTAAGCACCGGCAAAATCAGGGAACAGCTCTATGCATTTTGAATAATCTGCAATGGCTTCCTGATATTGTTCCGTGATCTGATAAATATACGCCCGGCCGTAATAGGCATATACATTACTGGGGTTGATGCTTACGACCATGTTATAGTCAAGGAGCGCCCCTTCAAAATCCTCGGTGCCGGCCTTAAGCCATGCCCTGTTATAATAGGTGAGTGCGTTATATGGGTTGTCGCGGATCACGCGGTCGAAATCACGCATCGCCTTCAAGGTATCTCCGGTGCTGATACGGGTCAGCCCGCGGTGAAATATGGCAAGTGAATTTCCGGGATCCAGATCTATGATCTGTTCGAAATCTGCAAGTGCCTTTTCAAATTCTTCAGTTTCATAATAAATCTGGCCACGCTTCAGGTAGGCTTCGGTGTTGAAATAGTCAAGCATCAGGGCCTTATTACAGTCTTCTATGGCACTTTCGTTTTCTTCGAGATAGCTCTTGGCCACAGCCCTGTAGAGGTATGCATTTGGTGTGGTCTTGTCGTATTTCATGGCCTCATCGAGGTCTTCGATGGCTGCCCTGTAAGCGCGCATGTTTATCCTGGTCAGTCCCCGGTCGATATATATTTCCGGGTTAAAGGGATCGATCTCCAGTGCCTTGTGAAAATCATGCAGGGCATTGGTATAGTTGTACATCTGTGCCCGTGCGATGGCGCGATAATGATAAGCGTGAGAATATAAAGGGTGGATGGTAACAGCCATGCTCAGGTCATACTCAGCACCCTTGTAGTCGCCAAGGTATAGCTTGGCGATGCCACGCAGAAAATATGGCTCAAAGAGATCGGGCTTATAGATAATGACAATGTTGAATTTCTTGATGGACTCTGCATAGTTGGCCTGGCTGAGCTCATAGCGTCCCGAATGCATAAAATGCGATATATTGACCTGGGCCGTAAGCACTGCAGGAAAAAGCAGGAAAAACAAGATTATTGTCCAACGTAATTTCATTCGCTATACTGAAACGTTACAGATCGGTTTTTGTTTTCCCGATGAGCATGATATCCCCCATCAGCATCTCCTTGTCGACGGCTTTGCACATGTCGTAGATCGTCAGCAGGGCTATGTGAACGGCTGTGAGGGCTTCCATCTCCACGCCGGTCTGGCCTATGCAACGGGCTTCCCCGGTAACCAGAATGCCATCATCGACGATCTCGGTGCTTACTTTTACTTTGGTGAGTGCAAGCGGATGACAGAGCGGGATCAGCTCACTGGTTTTCTTGGCAGCCTGAATGCCGGCGATCTCGGCTACGGTCAGCACATCACCCTTCCTGATCTCATTATCGCGGATCAGTTGCAAGGTTTCTGCCGACAACTGAATATGCCCTTCCGCAATGGCTGTTCGCTGCTGCATGGACTTATTCCCGACATCTACCATCCTGGCTTTACCATCTTCATTGGTATGTGATAGCTTTTTCATTGTTCTTATTATTACATTCCATTTTAATTTATATCAGTCTCCCGACAATCGACAATCGACAATCCAGTCAGCCTCCGATATTATAGAAGTCGCTCTTTTGACTGCTGGAGCCACGACTTGGTTTATTTTCAACCGCCATAAGAAGCGCCTGTTTGGTGCCGAGCTCACGTACACTGTATGCCAGGTCGCTGAACAGGCATGGTTTGATCATGCCGTCAGGCGTGAGCCGCAGGCGGTTACAGCTTGCACAATGCCCGCCGCTGCCGCCAATCACTTCCCCAAAGGTCCCTTTGTGAAGATCCATTTGCGGGATGAAACGTATTTGCAGGCCTTTGCTGTCGGCAAAGGCTTTCACTTTCCCTGCACTTGAGTTTGGGGAAAGTTCATCCACTCTAAGGATATTCTTGTCAACCACGCAATTGATCTTTACCGGTGTCAGCCCGGCCTC
>QMPN01000364.1 GCA_003648575.1 Bacteroidota bacterium | reverse complement strand
ATAACCCCCAACCAGCAGATCTCCCTCATCTGTTATTGCAAGATAGTATGCGTTGTTGTCCCTGTAATCAGGGTTTCCATAGCTCTGTTTCCATTGAAAAACGCCATTCTGGTTGTATTTAGCGGTTACAATATCTGTGAGGGTAGAACTGATTTGGTTATAGCCTGTGACATATACATTTCCACTATTATCTACCACTACGTATTCCGCTATATCCGTATCATGGTAAATATCCCCGTCAAGAAATGCATCCCAAACCATATTGCCATTCGGATCATATTTTATCAGGCAATAATCAATAGAAGTGTTCATTGCATCCCCGGCTACATACACATTACCTGCTTGGTCAACAGTAATACTTTTGGCATTTGCGTACAAACCACTTCCGGAATGTGTTTCATGCCACAGGATATTCCCGTTAAAATCCAGTTTCATAGTCAGTATTTCTGAGCCAGAGACTCCGGTTTCAAACTTGGTACCTGCGACATACAAATAATTATTATCGATGGACATGTACTTGGGTTTGACCTGCCACTCAAAGCCATTGAACTGGGCTTCGCTAAGCTCTGAAGTCCATTGTATTGTGCCATTGGTAGCGCTGTACTTTTGAACGGCAATTGACCAAAATGTTTGCGGAGCATTATGCCGCATAAATGTGATATAGGCATTTCCTTGGTCATCAGTACAGATTGTGTTTGGTTCATTTGACATTGTATCCTGGGAACTGAAGGTTTGTAGCCAGATTTGTTCGCCCTGCGCATCGTATTTGTCTACAAAAATGTTTTCGTATGGAAAGTCAATGTCATAAATAGTCCCTGCAACCAAAATATTACCTGACGGATCAATAGCGATTGTTGTTGAGACAGATATATTGGCATCGGGGAACAGGTCGTTTGCAATCCAGGAAGGGTAGGATTGGGCAAAGGCAAAAGGCAAAAGGCAAAAGGCAAAGGTGGCAAAAAGTAGAAGTTTTTTCAGACCCCCTCTGCCTGCGGCATCCCTGCCTTTCCGGCAGGCAGGTCCCCCAAAGGGGGAGAAAATCGTTGTGTTAGTTGATAGATTTTTCATCGTTTTTTGTTTTTGGTCTCTCTAACCTTTCAGGTCCCTGCCACACCGGCTTTCACCGACCTGAAAGGTCAGGTCAATTCTATTTCTGAATTATTAATTTTTTAGTTATTGACTGCCCGTCAACAATGGCTTTCACATAATACACTCCGGCAGGTAAATGACTTACATCAAGTGTGAGTTTATCTTCAACTAATTCTGTATGTGAAACAATTTTTCCAAGTGCGTCATATAGAATAATACGCTCTGATGAGTGTTGCGTAACTGATGAATAAGCCAGATTGATATGTACAAATGTACTGGTGGGGTTGGGGTAAAGGCTAATGCCTGCCATATTGTACTCGGCCATGCCTCCAATCACATCCTGCTCGGAGTAGTAGTAGGTTGCTGTATAATCGTACGACCATGAATTTGTGTTATGGTTCCAGGAGAAACTTACCTTTTCAAGGCGCTGGTATTTAAACTCTTCTTCCGGGTACCAGGGTGGTAATAATAAATCAGAATACGAATAGGTATTGTTGTACGTGTATTCATCTTTCCAATAACCAATCCACTGGCTGTTTACCTGGTCCCAGTCATAATAAGCTTCAAGTGTCAGGTTTCCGTTGGCATCGTAAGTAGATTCATGTTTCAAATAACCAACCCATTGGCTGTTTGCCTGGTCCCAGTCATAAGTAACCCAAAGAATCTGGTTTCCGTTGGCATCGTAAGTATATTCTTGTTTCCCCAATAAAAACCATTGGCTGTTTGCCTGGTCCCAGTCATAAGTAACTTGAAGTGTCAGGTTTCCGTTGGCATCGTAAGTATATTCATGTTTCGCCCATCCAATCCACTGGTTATTTGCCTGGTCCCAGTCATGATAATAAGTATCAAGTGTCAGGTTTCCGTTGGCATCGTAAGTATATTCGTGTTTCTCGTCACCAATCCACTGGCTGCTTGCTTCGTCCCATTCATATTCAATGTAAAGTGTCAGGTTTCCGTTGGCATCGTAAGTAGATTCATCTTTCCAAACATTAACCCATTGGGTGTCTGAATAGTACCATTCGTAAGAAACCCAAAGAATCTCGTTTCCGTTGGCATCGTAAGTATATTCATCTTTCCTGAAAGCAATCCATTGGCTGTTTGCCTGGTCCCAGTAATATTCAATGAAAAGTGTCAGGTTTCCGTTGGCATTGTAAGTATATTCAGATTTCCATTTATCAACCCATTGGTTGTTTGCCTGGTCCCAGTAATAAGTAACCCAAAGAATCTGGTTTCCGTTAGCATCATAAGTATATTCATCTTTCCTATCACCAATCCATTGGCTGTTTGCCCAATCGTAAGAAACTTTAAGTGTCTGGTATCCGTTGGCATCGTAAGTATATTCAAGTTTCCGATATCCAATCCATTGGCTGCTTGCCTGGTCCCACTCATAACCAGCATTAAGTGTCAGGTTTCCGTTGGCATCATAATACCATTCAATTTTCCAATATATAATCCATTGGCTGCTTGCTTCGTCCCATTTGTATTCAATGTAAAGTGTCTGGTTTCCGTTGGCATCGTAAGTATTTTCTTCGTTCCCAAAACCAATCCATTGGCTGTTTGCCTGGTCCCACTCATAACCAACTTTAAGTGTCAGGTTACCATAAGCATCATATTCAAATATATCCTTGCGAGAGTATGGGGTAACAATACTGTCTAACCGCTGCTTAATACCAAGCACAGATTTTGGCTGTTGTACTTCATTTAGCTGCCGGTTAGGTAGCGGTATATTTAATCTTTGCTGCCAGCTTTCATGCTCTGTAGTCTGCCGGTGTTTTTTATGGCCGGCATCGTGTAGCATGGGCGTTTTAAACTGCCTGTAAGGCTTTAGGTTTTCAATTTTTTGGGATTGGGCTTTTATTTGTTGCCCAAAGCATGTTGCAATAACAATCATACTTAATAAAAGTGTAAATAATTTTTTCATGATTTTTTGTTTTTAAGTCAGAGGTCCGGAGTCAGAAGCCGGAAGTTTTCGGGAACCGCTCCCGGCTTCTGACTTCCGTCTTCGGTCTTCATCTATTTCTGAATAATTAGTTTCTCGGTTATCGATTGCCCATCAACAATGGCTTTCACATAATACACTCCGGCAGCTAAATGGCTGATATCAAGTGTGAGTTTATCTTTAACAAAGTCTGTTTGTGAAACAATTTTTCCAAGTATGTCATATAGAATAAGATTTTTTGATGCATGTCGCTTAACTGATGAATAAGCCAGCTTGATATGAACAAAAGTGCTGGCAGGATTCGGGTAAATGGCCATTGTTGCCTCTTCCATTTCAGCAATAGCGGTTGGAAATAAAGAGGCTATGTAAAAGTGATAGGAAGTAAAATAAGTTTCCTGCAGGTTCTCATAAACAATAGTAAGTGATTTGAGTGGAATATCCGGCATAAAGAAAGCTGCTGCTGCTTCGCTATCATCCAGTCCTCCTATAACCAGATTGTTATAAACCACGTAATCTTCAGGAGTGTCAGAACCAAGGAGAGCCGCATGTGAAGCATCCCATTTGGGAATGTTGATTCCGAATTCAATAGTATTGGCATCGAAAAGCTCGATAAGCCAATTGTCAATAGCCTCAACGGAAACTTCGTTATCATTTTCATCAATGGCGGAGATCAGGCATTGTTCCACATCAACATCCACTAAACAAAACCCCCAACTATCGGAAGGTGTTGTTTCATCAAAATTAAGCGTCAGTTGCGATATGGAAATTACAGGATAACCTGCCATGCCATCACCATTGGGGTAGTTTTGGATTCT
>QMPN01000363.1 GCA_003648575.1 Bacteroidota bacterium | reverse complement strand
TTGGGGATAGTCTGGTGGGACATGGGAGCTCCTGGTGCTTGTTAGAACCATAGGTTGGCAGGTATGGAGTATGATTGTAAACTAGTTGCGGGGGGTCCGCAAGTAGAGTCGAGCGTGCGCTCTACCCGGCCCGTTTGAGTGTGAGAGGGGAGGAGCAGGTGCATGGGCGGGGCTGAGAGCCAGAGGGAAGCGGAGAGGAGGAGGGACATATTAGTTCTTCCTGGTTGGTACGAGTTTCATTTTTTCTCGGGGACTTGGTTTGGGGGTGCTGAAGTTCTGGTTATTGTCTCCTCCTGGCATGATCTTCTCATCCGGGTTGCCGAAAGAGACGCATATTCCTGCGTCTATGTATCCTACATCTGCTTTTTGATTGGACAGGTGAGCTGATATGGACAGGACCATCCGGTTAGTGGATTCGTCCGGGTTTTTCAGGCGTACTCCCTTCCAGTAGTACTGACTGTCGGAAGACTTTTTGCTTATCTTTTTTTCCTGCCTTAAACGAGCTCCCAGGCGGGTTATAGAGGGGAGTTTTTGGTTTGTGCCTTGCATGAAGTGCTGAGCATATGCCATGAATGCGGCCTTCATATTGTGTGCGGGTGTTCGAGTGTGAGGGTCGAAGATTAGTTCTTCCTGGAAGAAAGGAAGGAAGATATCTGCTTCCTCGAGGAACCTGGCGGTGGCTTCTTTAATGAAGACGGGCATGTGTTGGTCTATTGACTGATTTGCAGTCAGGTATGTGTGCATGCCTTCCAGGACTAGATTGAAGATAGCTGAGCGTTCTTTTATCAGGTCTTGCTCGATCGTTGGGTATGCCTGCCTGGTTTTAGCGGTGACTGCATGCTCAAGTTTGATTTTGATTAAACGGCGCTGCATTGCAGGGGAGGCGCTATTGAAGACACGTGGGTCGTCGTTACCGGTAATGATAGCGAGGAATTTAGGAATAAAGACAAAGCGTTCCTTTGCATAAGGCTGTCTTACTGATATCTCATCTCCTCCTGAGAGTACTTTCACTGTCTGGTTGTGGAGTGTCATAGAGTCATCTATCTCAGAGGCGGTGACTATTTTGGCAGAGGCAGTGGGTATTAGGGCTGAAGCTCTATCTCCGTCTGAGGTGGACTTCTTTGTGATCACGCTCGTATCGAGGGTTTGTGAAGCGGTGCCTCCGAAGATCTGCCTGATCACTCTTATTAAGAGGGACTTGCCTGAGTTTGCTGCTCCTATGAAGAAAGTCATCTTCGCGTCCCGGTTGTCGCCTAGGAGTGCGTATCCCAGCATGAGTGGGATGAAGTCTTGCATAGGAATATTGCCTGGAAACATGTGTTGCATGATATGGGTCCAGGCAGTAATTGAACGGGCTTCAGGGTCGAAAGGATAGTCTACCCCTGAGGTGGTATAGATGTTCTCTGGTAGTTCTGGATATAAGACTTTTGTTTTAAGATTTAGCGCTCCGTTAGAAAAGCCTAGCCAGTCTGTATTTTGTTCGGCATGGAAGCCTTTGGGGGCTTCGAAGTAAGGGCGCATTGATCTGGTTATAGCTTCGATCTTTGTGCCTAGAGCCAGTAGGTTGTACAGGCGATCTGTTTTTTTGAGGACTTCGCCTCCTGCTACATCTTTTTTGATTATCTCAGCGACCATCTGTGGGATGAATCGTAGGCCTTCTCCCGTAGTTAGCTGTTTCCATATGATGTCCTTGTACCACCAGCTGCCTGTTTCTGCGTGCCATAGAAGTCTGGGATTGATAGAGACGATACGTCGCACCATGGACATTTCTGTCGGGGGATGCCCCTGGAATTGAGTAGAGTCATACTGTGATATGTCGTACCAGTTTATGGCTTCGACAGGCATGGTAATGCCTGCCTGTTTGCACTTAGATTGTTCAAGCTGGTAGATGAGGACGCGCTCGGCCATGCTGAGCAGGGCTGCGTCCTCTTTATCACCTCGGTATGGGGGGTTGCACCTATCGGCTGCTGAAATTAAGAGCTGGTGAATAAGTGTTAGAGCGTCCGGATCTTCCAGCGAGACCATATAAGAGAATTTGCGAGCTATCTCAAAGAGAGTGTCATCCCGTACACCATCTTC
Source organism: Bacteroidota bacterium (assembly GCA_003648575.1). The sequence goes on along the minus strand of QMPN01000363.1, from coordinate 1,764 downwards.
TATGTCCTGCTTGACTAGAGCTTTGTACAGGAGATCCAGGGCGCTCATGCCTGAGCCTGTGTTCCCTGCTTCTTTGGAAGTTAGCCAGGCCAAGAACTTGGGGGACGGCGTCAGTGGGGGTAGAGAGTTTAAGAAGGTATATCCAGGGGAAGGAGGAGCTACTACATAGCCATGGTCACCTTTGAAATCCAGGCCTGACTTACCTTCGATACCTGGGACTTTTATACTGATCCTGTTGCCTAGATACTCTGTGTTTGGGAGGTGTATATAGTAATGTCTCCCGTTTGATTTGGTCTGTACTGCCATGCAGGTATCAAGGTTTATATTCCATTCAGTGTTAAGCCATGCCAGAACCTGCTCATAGGGAGCATTGTTTTTATTATCTACATCGATGACATAGATTTTATTTGATGGATAGCCAGTTACAACGCCTACGTTTTTAGGTGTGGTTGGGGAGGCAACTTTGGTAACTGGGTCGAGTGTGTGGGGCAGATCATCAAGCGACTTTATCCATAAAGCTGGGTTCGTTGTCCATCCTTTGGCTGTGGGTGTTCTGTTGGGTGTAAGAAGGATGTATGTCTGATTCGGTGCGAATTTCATGTGCTTGTCCTGCTTGCTTGATGAGGTGTCTGACTTGGCCGGTGACAGATCTGTCATCTATCTTAGCGAGTGCAAGCAGTGTGCAGTACAGGTTTTCTGGAACTCGTACTCGAATGTCTCGTTCTTTAAGTGGTCTCATAAAAGCCTCAATTTAGGGAGTTTTATTTACTATAAGGGGACTCCTTGAGGAAGTCAAGCTTTTTGAGGCACTGTTTTTTGTACTTTAAAAAGTGCACTTTTTGCACTGAGAAAAATCTTACCCTAATTAGATTTATATACGTATAGATTTAATTAGAGGGAAGAAAATAAAAAGAGAAAAAGTGCATAAAATAATGCACTATTCAGGGGGTCTAAAGAGAATTAAGAAAGTGCGGTAACGTGCTCTTTTTATTGGGTTGTGGCGGAGTACAGTGTAAAAGTGTATATATATACACTAAATTAATCATAAATATATATATATAAATAGGGTAGGGAACCAATAGGGAACCAACAGCGTGTAGAGCACTGTGAAAAATCTGAAACTTTCTTTGGACGATTTTGCGATTTTTTGCACTGTAGTATTTGCTAATATACTTCTTGACCTTAAAAATCCCGTGATATCGCATGAAGAAGTTACAAAGGATTGAATGGGTTTTTAGTCCATTCAGTCCTTTGAAGCCTCATTTGTTCTTTCTACGTTCTTTCCATTCAGCGATCCTGATTAGGAGAGAAAATGAAATGCTAGCCCAGGTTGTGATCGCAACTACGAAGTTGGTCTTGATTGTGATTACGATCCAGATGAGCAGTATGATCAGTGCGAGGTCAATCCATTTACGATATACCACCAAGGGGATCTTGAATTGGAGGAATACGTAGAGGATCGATACACCGAGTGCAGTGCCAGTGATTATTTCAGTCATGATGAGAACCATTCTTATTTAGAAATTGAGATTTTGATTTTGGTCAGGGATGAGAATACTTTTAAGAATGCAGTTGCGAATGATTCTTATTAGTATTCTCATTTAGTCCTATTCACTAGAATCAGTGTTCCATGAAAGCACTGCGAATACACAGACGATGAACCCTATTAGGAATAATAGGATTTTCGTCATGGGTATCAGGATAGGCGCGAGTAGTACGCCAGCGATTCCAGCTGCTACGATTCTGATATCCATTAGTTGGTGC
>QMPN01000362.1 GCA_003648575.1 Bacteroidota bacterium | reverse complement strand
TCATGCTTTATCATCTCTAAAGATGACACTGCCAGCTATAACCAGATAAAAGGGCGGACCATGATAGCGTACTTCAAGGGAAATAAGATCAACCGCATCCGGGTGATCGGAAATGCGGAAACCCTCTACTACCTCCGTGAGGAGAATAAAGACCTTATCGGCATACAAAAAGCCATATCGAATCGTATGGTGATCTACCTCGACAGTAATCAGATCAGCGGATTCACCTATATCGACAAACCCGATGGAGCCATCCACACCGTGTTTGAACTTTCCGGTGACGACCTCATCCTCCGTGACTTCAAATGGATAGAAGGCCGTCGGCCAATAAAAAAGGGAGATATTTTTATTTGGTAAACCAATAGAGTGTTGAGTGTTGAGTGTTGAGTGTTGAGTTAGTTTAAAGTTGGGGAGTTATGTTCGCTATTAACTTAAGTTTTTCTGTGTGGTTTTGACAATTGCTGTTGTGATATTAATAATATTGACAATTTCCTCGATAAAATATACCAGGTCAATATTAACCAGCTTGCTCTGATCCAGAAGCTTAAGCCAGTATTGCGTTTCACGTGCCTCTTTAGAGGCAACAGACATCTTAAAAGCAAAATCTCTCTTGCTAAAGGCCGCAGATGCTTCATGGATATTTGCACCAATGCTGGTGGCACTTCTCAACAATTGCTTTGAAATGATGAATTCTTTTTCTGCTATTAGTTGACTATATAAATCTATGGATCTTAAGGAAAATTGAAAGCTCCTGTCCAGTATCTTTGGATTCTTCATATTACAATTGGTCTTTATATATTAATACCCATTTCCACAAAATGTCACAATAATCAAACAAAGAATCTTGAAAGTTTTCACTTTTAGAATTTAACACTAACTCAACACTCAAAACTCAACCCTCAAAACTTAACGATTGTTTATTTAGACCAATTCTCAATTATAGAAAAAGCCGTAACTTTGCAGCGCAAATTAATTAAGGAGAAATGAAAAAGATTGGAATATTTTACGGTTCATCGACCGGGAATACTGAAATAGTTGCTGATAAGATCAAAGCCCTTTTTGGGAAGGATGCAGAAGCGATCAACATCGATTCAGCAAGCAAAGAAGATTTTGAGAAGTACGATTTCCTCGTGTTGGGAACCTCGACCTGGGGCATTGGCGACATGCAGGACGATTGGGAAGATTTCATAGAGATCCTGGAAGATGTAAATCTGGATAAAAAGAAAGTAGCCCTCTTTGGCCTTGGTGACCAGGTGAACTATGCCGACAGCTTCGTTGACGGCATGGGAGCCATCCATGATGCCATTTACGAAAGAGTTGATATTGTCGGAGCCTGGCCTCTTGACGGATATACTTTTAATGAGTCAGCAGCACAAAAGAACGGCAAGTTCATTGGCCTGGCTATCGACAAGGAGAATCAGCAGGATCTGACCGATGAAAGACTCAAGGAATGGGTCAGTATTCTTAAAAAAGAATTTTAAGTTTTTGATTTTTAATTTTGAATTTGATTTTACTACTGTCCGCTTAAAACTTCGCAGGCAATGTTAGCAAGGAGATTTACTCACTTCGTTCGTGAGACCGCTTCGCTTAGTTCTCCCTACACTTTGTTACGGTCTTCTCGAAGGAGCTATGCGACTGAGAGATCCCCTTAGTTTGTTTAGCTACGATAGATTATATCGGGCACTTGTGATTTTTAATTTTGAATTGATTTATTCTTTTTCAGTTTTTATTAGTTGTTTTCACGATTGCCGTTAAGAGGCGTATAATTTGATGAATATCGTCGAGGTATTCTTTCACAGGCACGTGTACTAAATTCCCTTCATCAAGCAGTTTCAACCAGAAATATGTTTCCCGAGCTTCTTTTGAGGCGATAGCCATTTTATTTGCAAAATCTTTTCGGCTGACGGCTGCTGTTGCTTCAAAGACATTTGCCCCAATACTGGTTGAACATCTGAGAAGCTGCTTGGATATGATAAACTCTTTTTCTTTCGTGAGTTGTTTGTAAAGCTCCAGGATCTTAATAGCAAAGTTAAAGCTGGAGTCCATGATTATATTTTCTCGCATAACAGATAGTCTTATATCTATTAATACTCGAATCTTTAAAATGTCCCCAGAGTAATTAAGAATTAAGCATTCAAAATTAAAAATTAAAAAACCGCTCAAGTGAGCGGCTTTTTGCTGATTATGAAAAATAGCTGACGCTATGGTGCAGTTATGAGATCTTGATCTCCCTGCCTTTGACCTTTGCTTCCGCACTCTTTGGAAGCATCACACTTAAAACTCCGTTTTGATAATCTGCTTTGATCTTTTCCTGGTCAACAATGTCGGGCAGGCTGAAGGAACGGCTGAATTCGTCATACCGGAATTCACGCCTGGTGAAATTCCTGTCTTCTTTTACCTCTTCTTCTTTTCTTTCCACTGAGATAGTTAGTATATCATCTTCGAGATTGAGGCTGAAGTCGTCTTTGGCCATACCGGGTACAGCAAGTTCGATGGTGAAGTCTTTCTCATTGTCGATGATATTGGCCGCAGGCCGGTTGAAATCACAGCTGTGAGATACAGGCCTTCTTTGCATTCCGTTCATCATTTCATTCATTAGCGGGTGATTTGTCCATTTCATTAAAGTCATTTTATGGTCCTCCTATAATTGTTATAATTTTTTGTGTTTGTTCTTTTACCCAGTCAACTTCTATACCATTGCCTGAATAGGCCTAATTAGCTGACAAAGTGGCATGTATGCGTGAAAAATGCTGACAATGTGGCATTGGTGGTACGCGGTTCGGGGTATGCGGTGCGCGGTACGGGGTATGAGGGGTGTGAGTGAAGTATTATTCTCCTGATTTCTTCACATATACCCGCCTGATCCAGAAGGGAAGGATAATGAATCCGATAAAGAGGTATGGGTAATAGCTGAAAAGGCGCCAGAGGAGCCCTATGGCCATTTCAAGCCCTGCTGGGATGAATTCACCAAGGAAGACCGGAAAGGCATATTCGGCCACGCCGCTACCTCCCGGCGTCGGGCTTACAAGAAGGATCACCCACATTACGAGTTGACGCCCGTAAATAAGGAATTGGTCTCCTATAAAGGTGAACTGATCGTTGCTGGTACGAAAGGCCATGATGAGGGCATTTACTACCCAGAAACGTGCCGACCATGAAAACACGGTGGCACCAAATGCTTTTAGCCAGAACATGAATGATTTTCCTTTCATCTCCCTGGAAGTGGTGATGATGTCATCACCGGTCTGGATTGCCTTCTGCTTCCAGCGATTCAGAAAAGGAAGGGACGCCAGGCCAACAAGGATTCTTTTAAAGCCTGCAGGGCTGATAAATATTGCTGAGGAGATGGTGATGGTGAGGGCAAGGATAAATATATAACCGAAGATGAAGGCCTGCTGGCCGCCCAGGTTCATCAGGAAACCGGCATCAGTCACAAAAAGGCTGTCCATCCCGATCACAAGTATTACGATCGGGACCATGATAATATAGAATAGCTCATCCAGCATCGCCGTGATCATTACAATGGCTGTGGTCCGACCCATGCTGATGCCTTCGCGGTTTACGATAAACAAGGCAATGGCAGATCCCCCAACGATGGAAGGCGTGATTGATGAGGCAAACTCCCAGAGCATCACCACATCAAAGCTATGCCGCCAGCTGATCTGCTTGTCGGTTAGCACACGAAGCCGGTACATGTATGCAATGTCCCTGATCGCTTGCAGGCAGAGGGCAACGAATAACCACAGGAAGGTATACACCGACCAATGGATATCCAGGAAAGCATCCTTGTTAAAGTCTTTGATAAGCAAGACCGTGGCTACACCGAAACCCAGTACCAGGGGTATA
>QMPN01000361.1 GCA_003648575.1 Bacteroidota bacterium | reverse complement strand
GGTCGGCTTTAATAGTAAAGATCAGCATGTCTTCCTTTTGTTCCCAATATGCCTCCATCACATCACAATTGTTGGTTTTAACCTGTGTATGAAGCTTTGAAAAACTGGTAAAGTCTGTATATTCCAACAAAAGGGCTGATCCTTTATTCATTCTATCAATATCCAGTTCATGATATACCTGCCAGGCCAATTCAGCATTGAAAGGATCCTTGCGATTTGTGATCAAATACTCATATGTGCGGGAAATAGCTGAAAAACGTGCATGCATATCAGGTGCAACCTCAAGAATATCGAAGATAAAGATATCAGAAGGCAAAAAACTATTCAATTTATATACTTTCTCGCCCAGATCTTTAGCACTCAATTGCATCCCCAGATCAAAATGAGCATAAAATTCACGTGCATGAACTCCTGTGTCGGTTCGTCCCGCCCCGGTAATAGCAACCTTAGAATCAAAAATAGTACTGAATGCTTCCTCAAGCACCTGCTGTATTGTGATGGCATTCTCCTGCATCTGCCATCCATGGTATGCTTTTCCGTTGTAAGAAAGTTTAATAAAATACCTGTAATATGAATTCATTCTAAGCGCAAGATAATACAATATTATATATTTTTGGCGCTCAAATATATCACGATGATCCAGATTCTTTCAGGTATTGTAGCAAGTTCACTGCATGTGATCACAGGCCCCGATCACCTGGCAGCGGTAACGCCTCTCGCAATTGAAAACAAAAAACGTTCCTGGGGAATAGGCTTATTCTGGGGTTTAGGTCATATTGTAGGCATGCTCCTGATTGGCATACTCTTTCTTGTTTTCAAAGAATACATCCCCGTAGAAGCTATCTCCCAGTATAGTGAACAAATCGTAGGTTTGATCCTGATCGGGATTGGGATATGGGCAATTTACAAGGTGTTCAACAAACGAATCCCTAAACACAAACACCCCCATTATCACAATGAACCGGAACCGCATGTGCACATTCATGAACACCCTCATGAGCATGATCACACACATGGCCCGGAACATAAGCATGTACATAAAAAGGTCATCCGGCAGAATAATATGGCTGCTCTGGGTGTAGGAACTATCCATGGTTTCGCAGGGGTTTCGCACCTGATCCTCCTCATCCCTACGCTGGCACTGCCTTCCATGACAGACTCTGTTCTTTATCTGACCGGCTTTGCTATCGGGACCCTGTTTGCCATGATCACTTATGCTGCAATCGTAGGCTACATCGGTCAAAGGTCTGCTGCCATGAAAAGCCCAAAGGCCTTCCAGATCGTCAGGTTGATCGGGGCGACCCTGGCAATTGGTATTGGTATCTTCTGGTTCATGTCAACAATCTAGACATATTTATTTTTTCTTTATATATATTTTTTTATAGATTTGCCTCAAAATAAAGCGGATGAAAAGGATAGACACTTCTAAACTTTCCCATGATGAGTGCTGGAGCGTTCAGATCAATGGTAGCAGCCACTGCAAAAATTGCAAATGGACCGGTATTACAGCCTGTGAAGGACAGGATATTGTGAAGACAGGTAGGAACCACCTGGGATACCTTATCGGTGAGCATGGGGTGGTGGAAGAAAACGTTACTAGTTACTAGTTCCTCGTTACAGGTTACTGGTTACTGATTACTGGTTGAAAGTGTATATATAAAAGGGCGGGATTTTCGAAGAAAATCCCGCCCTAACTATAAGTATTATAAGTACTTTAAATACTCAAGGCACTCTTTAAAAGTTTCTCTTCATAAACTGAACCCTGGCAAATGCTGCAGCATGCTCGTTATCACGGGCGATCTTGCCTTTGAAGTCGTTCAGGGAATCATAATTATGTTCACTCATCCATTCTTTCAGATCATGGAGCATGGTATCGATGTAGCTGATCCCGTTGCTGTATAGTGTAGAACAAACCTGTACTGCATCGGCTCCGCCAAGAAGTTGTTTCACCATGCCTTCTGCATCATGTATACCGGTATTGGCAGCTACGTTGCAGTTGACCTTATCTGAAAGCAATGACACCCAACGTAATGACTGAGTCATCTCTTCCGGGCCGCTCAGAATATTATTGTGAACGATGCTTTCAGTATGGATATTGATATCGGGACGATAGAAGCGGTTGAAGATCACCAGCGCATCAGCTCCTGCTTCATCCATACGTTGAATAATACTTACAGGGTTGGTGAACAATGGTCCAAACTTCACTGCAATAGGAAGGCTTGTATACTTCTTTACTTCTTTGATGATCTCAACATACCTGTCCTCTACTTCCAGGCTTGTGATTTCCCCGGACATAGGAATAATAGCAATGTTCAGCTCAATGCCATCAGCGCCTGCTTCTTCCAGTGTTTTGGCAAACTTCGGCCATTCATTGGGAGTTGCACAGTTGATGCTTGCAATAATCGGAACAGTTGTGTACTTTTTTGCTTCTCCAAGCAGTTCAAGGTACTCTTTTACACCAAAATCCTTCGAATGTTGGTTAATAAATTCAACAGCTTCAGGGTACCAGAAATACTTTTCGTCCCTGTCCATCAGCTTGTCGGCATCAGCCAGCAGCTGTTCTTCGAAAAGGGATTTCAACACGATCGCAGCTGCGCCCTGATCGGCACATTTGCGAATATTGTCGATATTGCTGGTGAGCTTTGAACTGCTTACAATAATGGGATTCTTAAGTTCCAATCCCATATAGGTAGTCTTCATATCCATAATACAACGGTTTACTTCTCTGTTTAACAAAATTTTAAATCCGGTTTAAGGAATTCTTTCGGATGAAGTAAATGCTTCTTCATGTAAATAAGGGCAGCATTGAGATTGGCCGTAGCCTTTTCGCTTAACCCTTCTTTAAATTCCCATTCGTAACCTTTAATGTGTAGTAACAACACAAGAGGTTTTTTGTTAAACAGTTCGTCACATAATTTTACAATGTAACCGGGCGAGGCAGCATGCGTTGTAAATGAAACCCCGGAAGTGCCATCAACCTTGCTCAGGCAGAAATCATCGATCTCTTCCTCTGAAGCATCAGCAAAAATAACCAGGTCCATGCCTGCAATGGCTTCAGCGTCTTCGATATTCAACTGATAGTTGCTGTCGAAGTGAAAATCGTGAAGCCCTTCTATCGCAACCCATTCCTGTATCCTGCTCGTGAAAGCATTTCCGAGGCCGTCATCCTGTCGCCCCGGATTTCCGTATCCGTAAATCAGTATATTCAACTGTTTTTAGGTCCTCTTTTTATCGATCAGGTTATTCGAAGCATCATATAATGAAACTTCAAGAGGCATCTTACCCAGTGCATGTGTAGCACAACTCAGGCAAGGGTCATAAGCCCTGATCGCAACTTCCACTGCATTCATCATTGGCTCTGTGATCTCAGTATGTCCGTTCATCCAACTCTTTGCAACCCTGTTCACCGATTGGTTCATGGGCTCATTATTGTTGGTGGTAGACACGATGAGGTTCGCCATGGTGATCTGATCGTTTTCATTCACTGCATAGTGGTGGAACAGTGTTCCGCGAGGTGCTTCAATGACACCAACACCTTCAGGTTTTCTATCACCTTTAACAGTCAGGTCGCCCTTCATGAGGTCAGGATCATTCAGCAGTTCCTTCATCATCTCAGCAGAGTGAAGTGTTTCAATCAGCCTGGCATAATGATAGTGCATACAATGGCCGTTTGGTTTTCCATTAGTGAGTGATTTAAACTCTTCAAACTCTTTCTGAGCAAGTGGAGAAGGAATAAAATCACAAACGTTCAAGCGGGCAAGTGGTCCAACCCTGTACCAACCTTTTTCTTTTCCAAGGCTTTTGAGGTAAGGGAATTTCATATAACTCCATGAGCGGACTTCTTCCTCGATATAGTCATTGTAATATTGATAATC
>QMPN01000360.1 GCA_003648575.1 Bacteroidota bacterium | reverse complement strand
CCTTTTCCTGATCAGGTATTATTCCTAGTTGTTGAAGTCTTTAAGGCCGGCCATAAGCTTCTTGCGGGTGAAAAAGATCCTGCTTTTTACGGTTCCTATTGAAATTTCAAGTTGCTCTGCGATCTCCTTATACTTAAAGCCCTGTGTATGCATTTCAAAGGGGACCCTGTGGTCGTCGGAAAGCCTGGCTATCTCATTCAATATCTCCTTCTCAGAGATGGCTGATTCCGGAGTAATGGATGTGAAAGAGCGTGCGCTGTTTATATGATAAAGATTATCACTTGTATCGATGATAGTCTTTGCACGAACATTTCTACGATAATTATTAATGAAAATATTCTTCATAATGGTGAACAACCATGCCTTCAGATTGGTTGATTCAACAAACTTGTCCTTGAAAGTAAGTGCTTTTAAAAAGGTTTCCTGCAGCAGATCCTGTGCATCATCATCGTTATTGGTGAGTTTCCTGGCAAAATACTCCAGGTGTTTCTGCATCCCGGTGAGTTTATAATTGAATTCTATCGCTGTCATAGTTTCCTGAGTTTGTTTAATTACTCGAATGCAAAGTTAAACAAATAATATGGTCAAAGTCAAGTGTTTTGATAAGTTATTTTAGAATAAATCTAAATAAGGATTATAAAAGCCTGAGAGACAGATAATAAAAATAAAGGTAAATGTGTACCTGAATAGTATAAAATTGAGATATTAACAATTTTGCAAACCCCTCCCCAGCCCTCCCCATGCCAGCTTATTGCATCGACCATACCTTACCAGGGGGAGGGTGATGTCTTAGCTATTCGCCTTCCACCCCGGATTTCACCCGGGGTTATCAACATTCAACCCCTCCGGGGTCAGGGTAACCGTCCTTTCTAGCTAGCGGCATTTTTTTGTAGCGGGACCCGGAAGGTTTTAGAACTTTTTCAGGATCTTATCCCTGAAATCGAGCGCGGTGGGTACTTTGTAGATATTTGACGGCAGCCCGGAATTCAGATGCTCTGATTGAATACCTCCTGCATAAACGGGCCTGCCGGGGAAAAAGCCTGATAACTTATGCAGATATTCTGTCATTTCTTCAACATCCACAGCGGTGGAAAAGGACGTTACCAACACATCCGGATCTATTTTCTCATTGATTGCTGCTAAATCCCTGAGCGGAACGCCCTGGCCAAGGAATATGGTTTTATGGCCTTTCTTCCTGACAAGGTAATTACAGACCAGCAATCCCATGTCGTGAAGCTCCCATTGAGGAAGTACAAGCAGAAATGTCTTGTTGCCGGGGCCTCCTTCTGCCGGCAGTCCGTCAATTGCAGTGTATAGCTTTTGCCTGATGAGATTTGATATAAAATGCTCATGAATAGGGGTGATGCTGTCAATCTGCCACAGGATGCCGATCTTGTTCAGCAGGGGATAAATGACTGTAAAAAGCGTATCTTCAAATCCGATCTTCTGAATAGAATTATTCAACACCTTTTCGAACTTTACTTCATCCATATCGATCATGGCCACGATCAGGGTCTCGGTCTGACCACTGCGTTCAGGTGCCCGGATGTTGTTCAATTCCAGGATCTTTTGGCTTAGCTCATGCTCATCCAGCCTCGCTATTCTGGAGATCTTATGCCCGTTTTTAACCAGTACGGAAATATTTAATATGTGTTTCAGGTCATCATTGCAATAATACCTGATATTTGTATTGGTCCGTTCCGGATTGAGAATATTATAACGCTTTTCCCATATCCTGATGGTATGTGCCTTGATCCCTGTAATTCTTTCCAGGTCTTTTATGGAATATTGACTCGTCATTGTTTCGCTTGTGCTGCCATTATAACAATTGATCTATAAAAATGTTTACACTTTGCATTCGGGGGATTAAACAGCTAATTAATGATATCGCAGAAATATGGGAATTACACTTGATCATCAGTCGGAACTATCCATTATTTTATTTGTAAATTCGCAAGCGGGAGGATCTTAATGAAAGCTATTGAAAATATAGTAATAATAGGTGCCGGAAATGTTGGCAGCCACCTGGCCATTGCATTGCACAATAAGGGTTTAACGATCAGCCAGGTTGCTGGCAGAAGGGAGGCAAGCGTAATTGCTCTTGCCGAAAAAGTGAATGCTCCGTTTACACTCTCCTTTGATGAAGTTATCAAAGGCCGCGACCTCTATATTGTGGCCCTGTCTGACCAGGCCATGAATATGATCCTTCCAAAACTTCCGCTAAGCGATGAGTTGCTTGTCCATACTTCCGGGTCAGTCCCAATGAGTTTGCTCAGCCCATACTCAGATAATGTGGGCGTATTTTATCCTCTGCAAACCTTTACCGCACAAAGAGAGATGGAACTGAATGATGTTCCTTTCCTGATCGAGGCTAACCGTATCGACAATGAAAACAGATTGCTGGACCTTGGCAGAATGCTGAGTGAAAAAGTTCTTGTTGTAAATTCCGCACAGCGTCAGGCCTTGCATATTGCGGCCGTTTTTGCATGTAATTTCAGTAATCACATGTATGATATCGCACGAAAGATACTCGGGGAATACCAGCTTGACTTTGATCTGTTGTCGCCCCTGATAACAGAGACCGCTGCCAAAGCAGTGGTGCTCGGCCCGGAAAAGTCCCAGACAGGGCCTGCCCGCAGGAACGATATGAAGATCATTGAAGAACACCTTGGACTGCTGCAGGATAATATGGCAGCAAGGGATTTGTATAAAAAGATCACTGAAAGCATCATTGACCAGACAAAACAAGCAGATGACAAATTATAAAGAACTCCTCAAAAATATCAGCACTTTTATCTTTGATTACGACGGTGTGCTGACCGAAGGAATAGTCATGCTCACCGAGCAGGGCGAACCTTTGCGCACTGCCAATGTCAGGGATGGCTATGCTTTGCAGCTGGCAGTTAAAAAGGGCTACCGGGTTGCCGTGATCTCCGGCGGGAAATCCCCGTCGATGTATAACCGTCTTTCATCCCTGGGGATAAAAGATGTCTTTCTTGGTGTAGAACATAAAATCGATGTTTTTGAAAAATACCTTGATGAAAACAATATAAGCCGTGATGAGGTGGTCTATATGGGAGATGATATTCCTGATTACCACGCGATGCAGCGTGCTGCCGTAGCTGCCTGCCCTGCAGATGCAGCCGAAGAGATCAGGTCCATATCAAAATATATCTCTCACTATGAAGGAGGGAAGGGATGTGTCAGGGATATTATTGAACAAGTACTTAAACTACAACAAAACTGGATGGATGATGATGCTTTCAAATGGTAGATCAAACAGCGTTAAAAATTGGATGAGCCTGTTGCGTTTTCCCAACCTGGCCATTATCATCCTGACCCAATACCTTCTGGGCTACGGGATAATCAGGCCTATGATGCTGATGCAACATGTAGCGCCCCCGCTGGGACACCTGAATTTCCTGATCCTCGTGCTTGTGACGGTATTTATCGCTGCCGGTGGTTACATTATCAATGACCACTTTGATGTGAATACAGACAGGAAGAATAAAGCAGGCAAAAACATGCTTGAAGGAAAGATCTCTGTGAGAATCGCGTTGAGGGTTTACTATATTATCAATGGACTGGCCATCCTGGCGGGATTTTACCTGGCTTATATGGCGGGTTCTTATCAGCTGGGATTGATCTTCCCGGCAATTATTGGCCTTCTGTGGTACTATTCATCCCGGTACCAGCGCATGCCCTTATGGGGAAACCTGATCGTTGCCATGCTCTCCGCCATGGTAATATTGATAATCTGGCTTTTCGAGTTTTTTATGCTTCTCAACAATAGTGGCGACTTTGTTAATGTGATCAACCAGCTGGGAGCAATAAATAAATATATATGGGCATATGCCCTGTTTGCATTCCTGGTATCCCT
>QMPN01000359.1 GCA_003648575.1 Bacteroidota bacterium | reverse complement strand
CATTTATGGACAGCGTGATCGAATTTGCCAAGGCATATAATAATGAGATGAATGCGGTCATTATCTTCTCCGAAAAAGAGGTTTGTTCCAATGCTTGCAGTGAAATGTCTAACCTGGCCCTGATCACAGGAAAACTCGGTAAGACAGCCAACGGCCTCATGAGCATCAAAGAGAAGAATAATTCACAGGGTATCTTCGATATGGGTATCTGCCCGACCCTTGGTGTTGGAGCAACCGATATCAGGAATAAGGGCCTTGTGGCACAGATGAAGAAGGTCTGGAAAGTGAAATCCGTTCCAAAGGAAGTGAATGAAAGCCAGTTTGAGCGCCTTGAAAAAGGAAAATTGAAAAACCTGTTCATTTTTGGGGAAGACCCGCTTGGATGCACCGAGGATAGGGTGAAAGTTGCCGGTTGGCTTACGATCGCTGATTTTGTTGTGGTGATGGACTATTTCATGACCGATACTGCCAAGCAGGCGGACCTCTTGCTGCCGGCCAGTTTCCCCTTTGAATCAGGGGGTACCTTTACAAATACGCAAAAGGTGATACAGCATTTTGAAGCCGGATTCGATCCTGCATCCGGAATGACTACCCTGGAACAGCTGGCCGCACTGTTGAAACAATTTGATATCAGGCAAAAAGGCAATACAGAGGCTGTCATGTCAGAGATCGTTAAGTTTCTCCCTGCCGGGGATGGGAAAGAAAAGTTTTTATTCCGGATATCAGAGGAGGGTACAGACTGCCGCATGTTTAATCATGGTTGCGATTATATTGTTAAGCATTTTGATGAAGAATTTGATAACGCATTCGATTAGTAGCAGTTTAGGGTTGCCAACCTTAATAGGGTTGGCAACCTTAAACGATTTTCGTACCTTTACTCCTTCATCAAGGCTTTAGCATAATATGACCGGAACCGACGACAATCCGTCAAAATATTTCTATCACGACACCTCCTTCGATACGCTCATGAAGAAGCGTATCTATAATGTGTTGCTTATTTCCAGTGCCTATGATGCCTTTATCCTCGAAGAGGATGGCCGCATCGACGAGCAAATATTTAACGAGTACGTTTCACTTAACCTGCGTTATCCTCCCCAGTTTATTCAGGTTACAAATGAGGAAAAGGCTTTTGAAGAGCTTGCAGAAGGTGATATCGACCTGGTTGTTACTATGCTAAGTGCCGAAGACGAAGACACCTTTGGCATTGCAAAAAAGATCAAGAAAAAGTATGACGGTATTCCTATCGTAGTGCTGACACCATTTTCGAGAAGAGTGACCATCAAACTCGATAAGGAAGACCTCAGCGCAATTGATTATGTGTTCAGCTGGCTGGGGAATGCCGACCTGCATTTGGCTATCATCAAGCTTATTGAGGATAAGATGAATGCTGAGCATGATGTAAATGAGGTTGGCGTGCAGGTCATCATTCTGGTGGAGGATTCGGTGAGGTTTTATTCAAGCTACCTGCCCAATATTTATAAGATCATTTTTAAACAATCACAGCAGTTCATGATGGAGGGCCTGAATGAGCATCAACAGATGATGCGGATGCGTGGCAGGCCCAAAATCTTATTGGCCACGAATTATGAGGAGGCTATCGTTCTCTTTGAGAAATACAAGAACAACCTGTTAGGTATCATTTCTGATATCTCCTACAACAGGAATGGAAAACCTGATAAAGAGGCAGGGCTTCGCCTGGTAAAAAAAGTAAAATCAGCCGACAGCCTGATGCCGATCCTGTTGCAATCCTCCGATGTACATCAATTGGCTAAAGCCAAAGAATTAAAGGTTGGTTTCATAAATAAGCATTCGAAGACCATCTCCATAGAATTGAAAAAATTTGTATCGGAGTTCTTTGCATTTGGTGACTTCGTTTTTGTTGACCCGAAAACAATGAAGGAGATTGACCGGGCACGAAACCTGAAAACCCTTCAGAAAAAGATCCATAAGATACCTGATGCAAGCTTACAGTATCACCTGGCAAGGAATCATATTTCCAAGTGGCTGAGGGCAAGGGCCCTGTTCCCGCTTGCTGAGCGCTTCAAAGATGTAACACTGGAAGATTTTGACAGCCTTGAGGCAGTAAGAAAATACCTTTTTAATTCTATTGGCAACTACCGGCTGACCAAGGCTCGCGGTGTGATAGCCGAATTTCGTCGCGACAGCTTCGATGAATACCTCTCCCTGTCGCGTATCGGTGAAGGTTCCCTTGGCGGAAAGGCGCGTGGATTGGCTTTCCTGGATTCAATGATCAAGAGGAATCAGTTGTATGATAAATGGGACGGTGTAAGGATCACTATTCCCAAGACAGTGGTTCTTGGTACCGATATTTTCGACGAGTTCATAGAAGATAATAACCTGTATAAGATCACTATGTCGAATCTGTCAGACGAAGAGATCCTTACCAGGTTTCTGGGAGCAAAGCTACCATTAAGGATCAAGGGAGATCTTCAAACACTGATCTCCTTCATCAAGAACCCGCTTGCCGTGAGGTCGTCGAGCCTCCTTGAAGATTCATATTATCAGCCTTTTGCCGGGATCTATTCCACCTATATGATACCCAACATCGAATCGGATGAGAAGAGAATGCTTAATATGCTCAGCGAAGCTATCAAGAGCGTATATGCCTCTACCTACTTCAAGGACAGCAAGGCATATATGACAGCCACATCCAATGTGATCGATGAGGAGAAAATGGCGATCGTTCTTCAGCAGGTGGTGGGCAGGCGATATGCAAACAGGTTTTATCCGACATTTTCAGGCGTGGCAAGGTCTATTAACTTTTATCCCATCGAGCCGGAAACTTTGGAAGATGGCATAGCCAATATTGCCCTAGGCCTTGGAAAATATATCGTTGATGGAGGTATGACCTTGCGCTTCAGCCCTAAATATCCAAAAAAAGTACTCCAGACCAGCACCCCGGAACTGGCCATGCGCGAAACCCAGCGGTTTTTTTATGCCCTTGACCTTATGGCCGACAGCTTCGAGCCCTGTATTGATGATGCTATGAACCTTTTGAAACTCCGATTAACCGAAGCTGAGAAAGACAGATCCATGCGCTTTGTTGCTTCTACATATGATTACCAGAGCAAGATGCTGCGTGACGGGGTGCAGCAGGAAGGCAAAAAACTGATTACATTTTCAGCTATTTTAAATCATAATGTCTTTCCCCTTGCCGAGATTTTGCAGGAAGTTTTGGAAACCGGGCAGCGTGAGATGGGTAAGCCTATTGAGATCGAGTTTGCTGTCGACATGAGCCCCAATAAAGATGACCCCCATACCTTCCATCTGCTGCAGATCCGTCCCATTGTTGAATGTGATGAGTCGGTGGATGTGGATATTGATAATATTAAGGATAGCGATATAATCATGAGCTGTGAAACTGCACTTGGCAATGGTTACATCGAAGATATTATTGACCTGGTATATGTAAGGCCTGAGAGCTTTGATTCGGCCAGGACCCATGAAATTGCCGATCTCATCGGAAAGGTCAACGACCAATTTCTGGAGAGCGGAAAAAACTATATTTTGGTCGGCCCCGGCCGCTGGGGATCTGCTGATCCGCATCTTGGCATCCCGGTTAAATGGCCCCAGATATCTGCCGCCAGGCTCATCGTGGAATCCGGATTGGAAAATTACCGCATCGACCCCAGCCAGGGAACGCATTTCTTCCAGAACCTGACCTCATTCCGCGTGGGCTATTTCACCATTAACCCATTCATCAATGACGGCACCTACGACCTGGATTTCCTGGCAGGACAAAAAGCTGTTTATGAAGATGAATTTATCCGTCATATCCGCTTTAATAAGCCCGTGGTGATCGCAATTAACGGGAAGAAGAAGAAGGGGGTGGTTTTTAAACCAAAAAGATAGGGTTGAGGGT
>QMPN01000358.1 GCA_003648575.1 Bacteroidota bacterium | reverse complement strand
TATGGCAACAAAGAATCTGGTTATCGTAGAGTCACCTGCTAAGGCAAAGACTATTGAAAAGTTTCTGGGCAAGGATTTTCTTGTGAAATCAAGCTTTGGACATGTAATGGATCTTTCTGAGAGCGACATTGGAGTAGACATTGAAAACGGGTTTATTCCGCAATACAAGATCGCAAAGGACAAGAAAAACGTTGTCAGCGAGCTGAAAAAACTGGCAGATGGTGCAGAGACCGTATGGCTTGCAACTGATGAGGACCGTGAAGGGGAAGCTATTTCCTGGCACCTGGTGAACGCACTGGAGCTGGATGAGAAGAACGTGAAGCGCATTGTGTTTCATGAGATCACCAAAACAGCGATCACTGAAGCCATCAGCGAACCACGTAGCATCGACCGCAACCTGGTGAACGCACAGACTGCCCGTCGTGTGCTCGACCGCCTGGTGGGATATGAGCTTTCTCCCTTGCTCTGGAAAAAGGTCAAGCCGGCACTTTCAGCAGGGCGCGTACAATCTGTTGCTGTCCGTCTTATCGTGGAACGGGAAGAAGAGATCAAGAACTTCGATACCACCTCCAGCTACAGGATTACAGCCAAGTTTTATCTGAAAGATGGCGACAAAGAAATCATTGTTTCAGCTGAATTGCCCAAAAGGTTCACGGCTAAAGAAGAGGCTGAAGACTTTTTAAATAAATGTATTGGTGCCGATTTTAGCGTAAGCGGAGTAGAAAAGAAGCCTGCCAAGAAATCACCTGCACCACCATTCACAACCTCCACCCTGCAACAGGAGGCCAGCCGTAAGCTCAGCTTTCCTGTAGCTTATACCATGCGCATCGCGCAGCAGCTCTATGAAGCCGGTTATATCACCTATATGAGAACTGACTCGGTGAATCTTTCGAACATGGCCCTGGCCATGGCCAATGAAACGATCACCAATAACTGGGGTGAGAATTATGTGAAGATCCGCAAGTACAGGACCAAAGCTAAAGGTGCTCAGGAGGCGCATGAAGCCATCCGCCCAACCTTTATTAACAATGAAAGTGTGAAGGCCGACAAACCTGCCATGAAATTATATGAGCTGATCTGGAAGCGTACCATCGCATCACAGATGGCCGATGCACAACTGGAAAAAACCAATGTCACCATCGATATTTCAAGCATGGATGAAAAATTCATGGCCAAAGGTGAAGTAGTGACCTTCGACGGATTCCTGAAAGTATATATCGAAGGCAGTGACGACAAGAAAGATGAAAATGGTAACGGATTCACCCTTCCTCCATTAAACAAAGGAGATGTGCTCCTTCCACAAAGCATCCTCGCTACACAGCGATTTACCCAGCATCCGCTGCGCTACACAGAAGCCAGTCTGGTGAAAAAAATGGAAGAACTTGGCATCGGAAGACCGTCTACCTATGCACCAACCATCTCCACTATTCAGAAGAGAGGGTATGTGAAGAAAAACGACAAACCCGCCATGGTGAGGGAGTACGTGAAACTTAGCCTGAGCGACGAAAAGGTATCGGAAAAAACCGAAACCGAAAAAGTAGGTGGCGATAAAGGCAAACTGATCCCAACCGACCTGGGAACCGTGGTAAACAGCTTCCTGATGCAGTATTTTATGGATATCCTGGATTACAATTTTACTGCTGATGTAGAGAAGGAGTTCGACCGCATTGCCAATGGGCAGAAGGAGTGGAATGAAATGCTGGAGGCCTTCTACGGCCCCTTCCACGACAAGATCAAAGATACCCTGGAAACCTCCAAAAAGTTCAGCGGAGAGAAGCTGCTTGGCGAGGATCCCAAGACCGGAAAGAACATTTATGTGAAGATTGGCAAATATGGCCCTATGGTGCAGCTCGGTGATACCAGTACCGAAGAGAAGCCCCGCTTTGCCGGCCTGAACAAAGACCAGAGCATTAACGACATCACCCTGGAAGATGCACTTGCACTCTTCAGCTTCCCAAAATCTGTTGGAGAATATGAAGGCCACGAGATGACCGTTGCGCTCGGTAAGTTTGGCCCCTATGTGAAGCACAACAATGCTTTCTTTGCCCTGGAAAAAACCGATGAGCCATCCGGCGTGACAGAAAAAAGAGCCATAGAGCTTATCGAAGCCAAGCGACTGGAAGACAAGAACCGTATTATCAGGGAGTTTGAAGAAAATAAAGATGTGAGGGTACTGCGCGGACGCTACGGCCCATACATCTCCATCGGAAAGAAAAACTTCAAGATCCCTAAAGGTACAGAGCCCGAAGGCCTGACGCTGGAAGACTGCATTAAGATCTCTGAAGACCCCAAGAACGAGCCCAAGAAGCGCAAAGGCGGCAGATCAAAAAAATAATAGATTTTCGATCCACGTTCTTCGTCCATTTTCTGCTATCTTTGAAACTCTAAAAGCAGAAGATGGACATAGCTATCTATTTTAAGGCAGTAGATACTGATACGCTATTCAGCGATATCGGTGATCCCGGAAAACGTTACGCAGACATTGTCGACATTCACCGGAAAGAAGGAAGTTTTCCCGACCTTTCCGATGCCGATATTGCCATTTTTGGCGTATCGGAAGACCGCAATGCCATCAATAATGAAGGTTGTGCATATGGTGCCGATGTGGTACGAAAACACCTGTACAGACTGTTTACCGGAAACGAGGAGGTGAAGATCGCCGACCTGGGAAATATCATGCAAGGCAATACTGTTGACGACACCTACTTTGCGGTGACCAATGTGGTGGAAGGCCTGGTAATGAATAATATTATCCCGGTGATCATCGGTGGCGGACAGGATCTGACCTATTCCGTATACCGTGCCTACGAGCACCTGGGACAGATTATCAACATTGTGGCTGTCGACCCAGAGTTTGACCTTGGCAATGACAGCAATGATATCGATTCACAATCCTACCTCAGCAAGATCATCCTTCATCAGCCCAACTACCTCTTCAATTATACCAATGTTGGTTATCAGAGCTATTTTGTAAATAAAGATGCCGTGGGCCTGATGAACAAGCTCTACTTCGACATTTACCGTCTGGGTAATGTACGTGACAATATGGATGATGTGGAGCCTGTGGTACGGAATGCCGACCTGGTGAGCATCGATATTTCCGCTGTTCGCAGCGCCGATGCCCCCGGTAATGGCAATGCCCTGCCGAATGGCTTTGCCGGAGAAGAGCTTTGCCGCATCGTTCGCTATGCCGGCTTGAGCGATAAACTATCCTCTATCGGATTTTACGAATACAACCCCATCTACGATCCCCGTGAGCAAACCGCTATGCTCATCAGCCAGGCCCTGTGGTATTTCCTTGAGGGCTATTACCAGCGTAAGGACGACTACCCGGCACGTGCCCGCGACAAATATGTAAAGTTCCATGTGAAGATACAGGATCAAAAGGAAGAGATCATCTTTTATAAGAGCAAACTGAGCGAACGCTGGTGGATGGAAGTACCCGTTGAGACCGAGCTTATGACCAAGTACGAGCGCCACTATATGGTGCCCTGCTCCCATTCCGACTACGAAAACGCCATGGACAACAATATTCCCGACCGCTGGTGGCAGGTTTATCAAAAAATGATGTGATTTTTTTGTGATACAGGGTATCAGGTACAAAGTACAAGGACCCTTATCCTCCCCGGTATCCGGCACCCGAAGCCCGGAACCCCCTATAAATACCTGGTAATATCTTCCGTGATTACACCATTTTACTAAGTGATCCTACGCATTTTAAGCCAGCCTTATTGACTTAGCGAGGCTTTGATGTTATCTTTATTAGGACCTAACCACGAATAGGTTTATTGCCCAAACATTTTTCCCGAATCTTGCCTGACCAAGCCTGTGTTCCGTTATTCAATTAGTGCCTAAAGTGCGCTGGTCTCTCGACTACACTCGGGATGACAAGTGT
>QMPN01000357.1 GCA_003648575.1 Bacteroidota bacterium | reverse complement strand
GTGTTCCATGCTCATCCTTACAGAAAAAGGCATTTATGCGGCACGCGACAAACTGGGCCGCACAACCATCATACTGGGAAAAAAAGATGGTGCCTATGCGCTGGCATCAGAAACCAGTGCATTCTCCAACCTGGGCTATGAAAATGAACATTTTATAGGTCCCGGAGAGATTATCCTGGCTACTGCCGATGGCTGGGAGCAGCGCAAGAAGCCCTACGACAAGATGCAGGTATGTGCATTCCTATGGGTATACTATGGATATCCGTCTTCCGATTTCGAAAATATCAATGTAGAGGACTGCCGATACCGTTGCGGTGCTGCCCTTGCCCGCAAGGATAAAGCGGTCGCAGACTTTGTATCGGGCATCCCCGATTCCGGCATTGCGCATGCTATCGGATACTCAAACGAAAAACAAATTCCGTACAAAAGGGCCTACGTAAAATATACGCCCACCTGGCCGAGAAGTTTCATGCCCCAGAACCAGAAAGTACGTGATCTGGTAGCCAAGATGAAGCTGATACCGGTACGTTCGCTCATTGAAGGGAAGAAGATCGTTTTCTGTGATGACTCCATAGTCAGGGGTACACAATTTCAGGACAATGTGAAGATCCTGTATGAGTATGGTGCTGAGGAGATACATGTGCGGCCTGCCTGCCCTACCCTTATCTTCCCTTGTGAGTTCCTGAACTTTTCACGCTCACGATCGAACCTCGACCTGGCAGGAAGAAAAGCCATCCTCGAACTGGAAGGTGCAGACGATAAGCACCTTGACGAATATGCCACCCCCGGCACCGACCGTTACCATGCTATGATTGATAAGATCAGGGAACGGATTGGTGTTGAGAGTGTACAATACCAGGAACTGAACGACCTGGTAGAAGCCATCGGTATTCCCAAGGATAGGCTATGTACACATTGTTGGGATGGGAGCAGTAGCTTTTGAGACGTGAGACTCGAAACGTGAGACATGAGACGTGAGACGTGAAACATGAGACATGAGACTTGAGACGCGAGACATGAGACAATGAAACAATGGAACAGTGAAACAGTGTAACAGTGTCCTCCTTCGCCTAAGCTTCGGCGGATAAAAAAACAGTGAAACCGTGAAAAAAGAGAAATTAAAGACCGATTCGAAGTTCAACATCCTATCTTTTATTAAAGAAGAAAGCCTGGGGGGATATATCCTCATTGCGATCACTATCATTGCCCTGGTATGGGCCAACTCCGGCTTCTACGACTCCTACCATTATCTCTGGCATGAGTTGCAGATGGGTTTTAAGTTTGGTGATTTTGAGCATTCTTCGTCGCTGCATCACTGGATCAATGACGGCCTGATGGCATTATTTTTCTTCACCATCGGACTGGAGATCAAGCGTGAAGTACTGGCCGGGGAGCTATCGTCCTTTAAAAAGGCAGGGCTGCCTATCGCTGCAGCTGTAGGTGGAATGATCATTCCTGCCCTGATCTATGTAATCATTTCCATCAATCATCCACAGTTTATAAATGGCTGGGGGATCCCCATGGCTACCGACATTGCCTTTGCCCTGGGGCTGATGGCCATGCTGGGCAAGCGTGTTCCGGTTAGCCTGAAGATATTTCTCACCGCCCTGGCCATTGCCGATGACCTTGGTGCCATTATGGTAATTGCTGTGTTTTATACCGAATCCATTGACATGATGGAGCTGCTGAATGCAGCCTTTTTCCTCGGTGTTTTGATCGCTGCAAACAGGATGGGCGTACGCAGCGCTATTTTTTATGCCCTGGTTGGAGGATTGGGTGTCTGGACATCATTCCTTTTTTCCGGTGTGCATGCAACTATTGCCGGTGTTCTCATCGCCCTCACCATCCCGGTGCGTCCGAAGATCAGTGAAAAAGCATTCATTCAACGTCTAAGCTCATGCCTGGATGTATTCAAAAAAACAGACCCGAATGATAAGTCCTTGCTGACAAGCGCCCAGTCGAAGGTGATCAGCAAAATAGGCCATCATGTGAGTGATGCAAATACCCCACTTCAGAAGCTGGAGCATGCCATGCATCCGGTATCAATATTTGTGATTCTTCCCATCTTCGCCCTCAGCAATGCCGGTGTACATATTGAAGGAAACCTCATGGCCATGATTTTGCATCCCATATCCCTCGGGATCATGGGAGGACTGATACTCGGAAAATTCCTTGGGATCAGTGTATTTTCCTGGATATTCGTCAAACTCAAGCTCGCAAATCTTCCTCCCGGAGTAAGCTGGGCACATATTTACGGGATGTCCTTCCTGGCAGGTATCGGTTTTACGATGTCGATGTTTATTGCTGACCTGGGCTTTGAACAACAGGAATACGTAAAGATCGCCAAGGTGGGTATACTGGCTGCATCCCTGCTTGCCGGAATCATTGGCGTTAGCATTCTCAGCATGGCGAAAAAGGTGGAATAAGCCCTCCCTTCAGGCTTGTTAAAGATATGTTAAATAACACCTAATCAGTGCATTTTGTGATTATCATTGTAGGAAACAAGACTAATATCCACGATTATGAAAGCAAAATATTTACTTTTCATCATATTTTTATCGTTTCACTTTTTTGCCGGTGCACAGCTATTCCAGGAACACGACCAGATAGCCGGCCGTCACTTGCATGGAATCACCACGGAGCAGCACACAGGCCCGTCAAATGATCTTCTGATGGAAGGGAACTTTTCTGAAACCACCTTCAACAATCCTCTTATAGAAGTTGTCCGGCTCGATGAATCCGGCAGTGCCTATGTCAGCAGGAAAGTCTTTGTTGATTAGCCAATTCAATCTTTGATTATGAATTATGGTTTATGGATTGAATGTTGAAGTTCTGAATTAATTCACAATTTTTATTTGCTCAACCCAATTTCTTTATTTACTTTTGCACCTCCCTAAAATGAAAGATTGTTCTTTACAAGGGAGCGGACGGGGTCCGGCTTTAATATTTGGATTTTGCTGCCAGGAATTTAACAGTTTGGAGAGGTGGGAGAGTGGCTGAATCCGCCAGTTTGCTAAACTGGTGTACTCGAAAGGGTACCGGGGGTTCGAATCCCCCTCTCTCCGCCAGTAAAGTTTTGGGTGTTGAGTTTTGAGTTTTGAATTATTTACCAATTAGCTTATACCTTAAACTCTAAACAGATCGTTCTTTAAATCGTACATTATAAATTGTACATACAGAATTGTAAATTATATCGGGGTATAGCCCTTCGGCAAGCTCAGGATAAACTCCGTCAGCTTAGCGGAGTAAAATAAATAACCGACCAGCATTCGGGGTATAGCGCAGTCCGGTTAGCGCACCTGCTTTGGGAGCAGGGGGTCGTAGGTTCGAATCCTACTACCCCGACAACACAAAAACCCTTCACGAAAGTGAGGGATTTTTTGTTTTATAGCGAGGCGAAAACTTGTTTTCAAGCCGAGGAGATAAAACAAAAAAGCACTGAGAGCGAAGCGATCAAGGGTTTTTGGATTGAGCCCCCCCCCTAACGGATCAGTGAGCGCAGCGAGCTAACCCTACTACCCCGACAACAGAAAGACAGAGAGTTACATTAAATTGTAACTCTCTTTTTTTATGCCCGGTTGCAACATGGTTGCAATTAATTATCTGAATTATATCCTCTAAAACCCTTTATTAGTCAACAATACAAGCGTTTTACCCCATTTTGGCAAAACTCTGCTGAACCCTGCCGCGTGACTGCAACCCTCTAGGTACCTAAAATGTCCACTAACTACAATAAAAAGCCTATGCGAGCCAAAAACAGGGGTATTTTATTTGTAGTACCCATGAACACTGGTATTACCGAATGGCGAGATATTGGGCAAATTATGTTAAAAATATACCTCCGATGGCAACCTACCAAGGAAGGCATTAATATTGCCCTTCCTATTCTTATCTAAT
>QMPN01000356.1 GCA_003648575.1 Bacteroidota bacterium | reverse complement strand
GTTTTAGTTTGATACGCTATGCACAAAATGAGTGGCGGCCATGACAGGTATTATATTTCACTCAATTTGTTTATTGAGATATAATGTAATACAATATATATGGTTTTTCAAGCTCAAAAAAGACTACGGTGTAAGCTGTTCAGTTAAAGGCTTGGGCTGAACAGAATGCGGATAAATGCCAGTGAATAGATTTCTCCCTTCGGTCGAAATGACTTAAATGTCTGACTTTTGAGAAAGCCTCTCAGTAAAACCGAATAATGAAGACAATGAGAAAAGAAAAGGATGATTTACCTGCTGATTTCGAGGACCTCAAAGGTGACCTTCCCGGCAGGCACCATAATATCAACTGTATCACCGACCTTTTTCCCCAGCAGGCCTTTTGCAATGGGGGAACTTACTGAGATCTTTCCGGATTTCAGGTCAGCTTCACTTTCAGGCACCAGGGTGTATGTCATCAAAGCGTTATTTTTGAGATTTTTGATCTTCACCACAGAAAGGATAAGTATCTTGGATGTGTCCATCTTGGACTCGTCGATGATGCGTGCATTACGGATCTCCTCCTGCAGTTTTGATATTTGCAGCTCGAGCATACCCTGTGCGTTCTTGGCTGCGTCGTATTCAGCATTCTCCGAAAGGTCTCCTTTATCTCGTGCTTCTGCTATTTGCTTTGAGATATCAGGGCGTTGTACGGATTCAAGGTGGTCAAGTTCCTCTTTCAGCTTCTTCAAGCCCTCCTTAGTATAATATTTTAATTCTGACATAGAACTTGTATTGGTATTTGAAAAGAATGAAAGACCCTTATGTAAAGGGCCTTTCATATATGATAAAAATTAAAAGTCCGGATTTAAACCTGTGGCTTAAAATACCACGCGTGCTCCAATGCTGTGTGTTCCTGAGAAAGGATCCGTTGCTCTGTATGAATAGTCAATATCAATAGAGGATCCTTTTTCCTTATTGGTGGGGATAGAAACAGTTAAACCTGCGCTGGGACCTGTAAAGACGTTGGTCCTGTCTGCTTTTTTGGTGATACCTTCTTCATAAGTATAGCCAACACGGAGCATCAGGTATGTTTTGAGAGCATATTCCAAACCTCCCATAAACTGATCTTTCCCGAAGGAGTTTGACCTGAAGTTTATGGCAACGGTTATCCTGTTCCAATCGCCGATATAGAAATCATAGGCTGCCCCGATATCCAATGCTGTTGGGAGCTCAAAGGATTCAGATGGCATGTTCATAGAGAAAGCATTCTCCTGTTCCGAGAGGAATGCTGTTTGCAGCAATCCATCACCTGAGAACTTCATCCGGGGCCCAATATTCTTTAGGGATATACCAAACTTGATCTGATCCATTTCCCCGCTCACATATTGAATACCGGCATCAATGGCAATCCCCTGTGCGTTTGCATCAGCAATCGACTCAGAAATTATCTTGACGGTGATACCACCATATATGCTGTTTGAGAAAGCTTTGGCATAAGCGATAGAAATATTCATAAGGTTTGGCTTGTACACACCTCTGCCTCCTTCCGGTGAATTGGGGGTTGTCACTTCGATTTCCCCAAAATTCATTGAGACCACATTCAACCCGATCACCCCTGCATCGCCGATTCGTTGGGAAAATCCAAATGCAAACATACTAATATCGGTACCTTTAAGGTATGTGGTGTGAGAAAACACCAGTTCGGTTCTGTTGGTAAAGGCTAAACCTGCAACATTAATGAACATAGATTCAAGTCCATTAACATTCGCTGTGGATACATTGCCCCAACCCGAACTTCTCGCCCAGGGATTGATTAACAACTCTGTGGCACCAGCCTGTCCCGAACGGTCCTTATTTCCTGCATACAGGCTACTATCCGGAATGATTAACATGCCGATTATGACGAGTGTAATTAAGTATTTATAAAAACTCTTCATACTTACTATATTTAGTGTTATTAATATCATTTTCTCAAACATGCATTAAAAAGTATTCAGATCCGGTGGACGCAGGATCCCGAACCATTTAAGCACTTTTTCACCAACATTTGTATCAACATGTACTATGTAAATACCCCCTGCAATCGGAATGCCGGCAAAGTTTTTCAGATCCCAGTCAACAAAGGTTTCTTCTGAGTCTTTGGTCAGCTGGCGGACAAGCGTCCCATTCACATTGTAAATTGTAATAGTGGCCTGTTGAGGCAGATTGGTGATCTTGATCCTGTTATCAAGTGCATTATTCTCATAACTACTATATGCATAGTATGGATTAGGCACGATGTTGATAAGATCAAGGTCAGATTCAGCTTTGGTTGCGCTATACTGTGTTGTGGCAACACCCTCAGTTTTGAAAGTATAAGCAGGCCAGTTATGGTCAGTAGTATCTGTACTTACATATTCGTCGGCCGGCGGTGTTGAGAAGTACCTGCGGTAAGGCTTCGCCATTCTTATACTCAGTGTCCAGTCATTGTTCTCCGGCAGCCATGTCCGTCCTTCGATGGAAAGAGGCATACCAACCCACATCATGGTTGAGTAAATAATTGGCTCAAAAACAGCAGGTGGTGGAGGCGCAGGCTGTAAGGTGTCATAAATATGCGGTGCTTTTAACAGATAAGCACAGGCATCATAGGCCGGGAATTCATACCTCAGGGTAACACTGGTTGTCGGGTATACCTTGGTGGTATGATTCATGATATAAACGTAGTGCATTCCCCCAAACAGCGGATTTCCGAAGAAGCTAAATAGATTAGGAGTTGGGTTGAACAACATATCACGGCCGTTTTCACCAACCAGGAATGAGTTCTCTCCGAACACAACATTTAGCCTTTCGCCCGTTTCAATGTTGATGGCATATCCCGGGAACCAGCCAAAACCGGTCTCTGAAATATAGTTAGGATCGTTGGGATCGGTGCTTGCACCACTTCCTGCCAGGGCAGGATTCCCGTCTTTATCGACGGATTGTGCTACCCTGAGGTCGAAGCGGTCAACGCCGCCCTCTGTAAGAGTATTGTCGGCACACATTTCAAGGATCATCGAACGCGACCACTTTGATTTGTCAGCAGTCAGCACAATGTCAACACTTGCAATGTCCCCCATCGGGCTCTGGGTCTTTGAAAGACTGTTAAACGCCGGTCCGACATCACTTTGGTCATCATGGGCAACCATGACATAAGGTGCCCACGTACCCAATGCGATCTTTTCAAATGCGGCATCCGGGTCGAATGCATTTGGCATGTTCCAGTCATTGAATTTGGAGTTTCCCTGATCCTGATATGTACCGGAACGGATCCAGTTGGCAGGACTTGATGGAAGGTCTGTGTCCTCTACGCCAGTAACCCACCTTAGAGTACTATCACCATAGGAAGTAGAAGATGTAATCAGGCCGTTATTCACTGAAATACTGTCACCCGGATAACCAGGTTGATTAATTTGTACAGAAAGGCCAAGGTCGAGGAATAATTGCTCGTAATTGTAATTGACATCTTTATCAGCATTGTACACTTCACCGGATAAGATATTGGTAAGCTGCCACATTGCTGAGTCGATCTTGATAGTATCACTACCTTTATAAACCACGTCAGTGAACTCAAGTTTGTATTCTGCATTGATCACATTCAGCGGATCGATCACTTTAACATTGAGTGGTCCCCGGCCATATTTATAGACTGCTTCATAAGCGATAGGATAGTCCGGCCCACCCATTATATTCAATGAATCGGCAGCAGGCTTACTCAGGATCTCAGCAATGGTTTCTTCTGTAAGATCTATGATCATGCCACCATTACCATTACCTTCAATCCTGGTAATTTGTGGTCCTTCGCCGTATTCAGAATTCAGAATGATACCATTAACAGTTGGATGAGGAATAGCAGTGTATGTTTTGATATTTAAACGGCCGGCAAGATAAGTCTTCTTCTGCCCAAGCAAGCCATTCAACACGGCAGGCTCCTG
>QMPN01000355.1 GCA_003648575.1 Bacteroidota bacterium | reverse complement strand
TGGGCCTCATACTTTCCCTTATCGCTACTCAGATGGTGATACTGGGGATAAAGAATGCGATTGAGATGTACACTAAAAGTGCCTGAAGTACTTGGAGTACTTAAAGTACTTAAAGTTATCCAGTAACCAGCATCCAGCATCCAGCCTCCAGCATCCAGCCTCCAGCATCCAGCATCCAGTATCCAGTATCCAGTATCCAGTATCTTTTACCTACCTTTGTCTATCCACTAACATAATCGCTTAAAATGTCACTCGACACCATAATCAGCTTTCAGGATGTACCGGTTTTTCAGAAGGAGAGCCTGATCCTTTCAGATGTTACGTTTAACCTTGAAAAGGGGGAGTTTCTTTATATTATCGGGAAGACAGGTACCGGTAAAAGCAGCCTGCTCAAGACCATCTATGCTGAACTTCCGGTAACGGCAGGATCAGCAAGTGTTGCCGGCTATGACCTGAGGACGGTCAAACGCAAGGAAATTCCTTTCTTGCGCAGAAAACTGGGGATCGTCTTTCAGGATTTTCAGTTGCTTACCGACAGGACCGTTTTTGATAACCTGCTCTTTATTATGAAGGCCACCGGATGGAAAGATAAACGAAAGATCGGGGAACGCATACAGGATGTGCTGGAAAAGACAGAACTGGGCACCAAGGGATTTAAGATGCCACATGAATTGTCGGGAGGTGAGCAGCAGCGTCTTGGCATTGCAAGGGCTTTGATCAACGACCCGGAAGTAGTACTGGCCGATGAGCCTACGGGCAACCTCGATCCGGAATCCTCACACGGCATCATGGAGCTGCTCTTTGAAATAAGCAAATCGGGCAGGGCGGTGATCATGGCAACCCATGATTATTCACTGTTCCAGTTCTTTAAGGCAAAAACCCTCGTTTGTGAGGATGGAAAACTTGTTTCGAGTGTAAGTTAGAATTAAGTATCTATTTCTCCCAGAGAAGTCCGATCAGCTTGTCACCATTAGTGGAGTTTGAATAGAGCTCTGTCAGGGTATTCTCCCTTCGGGAGATGTCACTACCGGGGAATTCAGTAGTAAAGAGTCGCGTAAGCTCTTTTTTCAGGGCAGGAGTGTCATTGCCGATGATACAAAGGTCGTCAAGGCCGGTACCGTTCAGCATCTTATCGTTAACCAGGCAAAAACGGCCCCGGTACAGTACATTGAGTAATTTTAGCTTCAAACCGGTAGCCTGGAAGGTAACCAGCACGTTCACATGTGCATTTCTGATCAGTTCAAACATTTCCTTGTCATCAGGGTTGCTGATGAGCTTGATGTTCTGCTTGCCATTGATCATTTTTTTGATACGCTCAGGAGGATTCATGCCGGCTATCACAAGGGGGATATCAATATCGTTAAAGACTTCATTGATCAGAAAGGCCGCTGCATGCGTATTTTCAGGAACCTCAATATTTCCATGATACAGGGCGTAATCGCCTTTGCCGTTCAAAATATCCAACTCATTGTTGGGATGGAAACTGGGCATGTAATACACTTTGTTATCCGGAAATTGTTCCCGGAGATAGCTTGTATCTTTTTCAGAAACACAGAGCATCATGCTGGAATGCTTAAGCACACTCTGATAGAAACGTAGTTTGCAGCTTGCTCCCAGGTAATATATCCTGTTGAACAGGTTTTTGCAGACTTTAAACAGATTAAAATAGTACCTGTGCTCTATATTGCTTTCACGGTAGATCTTGATCCTGTCCTTAAGCTTCTTATTCCCCAGGTAGAAGCAGGAATGCAGCCCTTCGAACAGAATGGGATGCTCGTCCTGAAGGAGTCTTTTGAGCATTGCCTCCGACCTCCGGCTGGATACTATATACGGTTTCATGCTCAAGGCGGAAACGAGGCCGGTCTTGCGTGGGTAATAATGAACTTCTTCACAGTACCTTTTAAGTTCTTCTTCAGCCCTACTCCTGCCCGGATATTCAATGCAGTGCAGATGAATTTTTATTCCCTTCTCATATAAGGTTTTGATCTTATAAAATACATCAATAACACCCCCGTAATTGGGAGGATACGGCACATCAAATGAAATAATATGTAGATGTTTATCCTGCAAGGTCTGTATAGATTTGGGTTAATTTCTGCTCTTCATTCTCCCAGCAAAGTTCCTCAGCTGCAAAATTAAGGTTTTCTTTCCAGATTTCATATTGCCCCTTATTGTTGAGCATCTCATTTATTGCCGCCGCTATTTCCTCCGGCTCATGAGTATCTATCACTTTTCCGATATCGTATTTGTCTATCACCTTTTTAATTTCAACCAGGTCTGAGGCCAAAATGGGTACGCGTGCCTGTATATAGTCAAAAAGCTTGTTGGGCAGGCTGTAACGGTAGTTGATGTTGGTATCCTTGTCGAGGGTTATGGCAATATCGGCATGTACACTGTATTGATACAATTCACTGAATGGCATCTTGGGGATGAACATGACCTTTTCTTCCAGGTTCATATCCTCCGCCTGCTGCTTTAGTGATGTCAGGACATCCCCGCCTCCGATGATCACAAAAAGGCCGTTGTCGATGTACTTCATAGCGGCAAGCATTTCCTCGGTGCCCCGCTGAATGTTTATACCGGCACCCTGCAGCAGGATAATATTTTTATCTTCCGGCAAACCCAAAGCCTGCCTGCTTTTTTCCGGGCTGTACTTTTGCCGGTAAGGCAGGTTGCAGA
Organism: Bacteroidota bacterium; assembly: GCA_003648575.1. Next base: position 1,252 of record QMPN01000355.1, on the reverse strand, counting down.
TCACCCCTACGGGAACTCCATATTTTTCTATGTACAATCCGGCAATGGAATCATTCACAGTGTAAACGGTCTTTAATTTTGGGAAGATCCATTTCTCCATCCTTTCCCATATCTTCTGAACCGATCTTCGATTCATAAGTTCCGGTGTTTCTGTATAATATTCATGGCTATCGTACACCAGGTCTTTATGCCTTATGCGGGAAACCAGGTAGTTGGCAAGGAGGGTGTCCAGGTCGTTGGAAAGAAATATATCCGCCTTTTTGAACAGAAGAAACAGGAAAAGGCGAAAATTATACTCCGCATAGAAGAAAGGCCCCTTTCCGAAAAGCAGCCTCATGCGGTGCATGCTGTATCCCCGCTTGTTAAGGGAAAGGCTGTTTTTTCGCTTCCTGCCGATCAGCACGACATCAAAACCCATCTTTACAAGGGAGTTGCAGATGCGATCAACCCTTTGGTCGGTCACAAGGTCATTGGTTACGGAAACGATGATCCTCTTCATTCGCTATAACAAGAAATATATGCTAATTTATATTTTTTAATGATGTTTGCGTATATTTATCATGAAAAAAATTATGTCGGTTTGATCAGCATATGAAAATACTTAAAAATATCTCACTAAAGCTATATAATACATTTGGTATTGATGTTAATGCAGCGGAATATGCCGAAGTGGCTGACGTTGTAAGCCTCAAAGGCCTTATTATGGCAGGCAGGCTTAAGGATGCCAATTACCTTATTCTTGGCGGGGGCAGCAATGTGCTTTTTACAGGCGATTATGATGGCCTGGTGATCAGGAATATGATAGTAGGTATCCGGATGAAAGAAGTTGATGATTCAAATGTGCTTGTCACTGCCGGTGCCGGTGTCGTTTGGGATGACCTGGTGCATTACTGCATCGAACATGACCTGGGTGGCATCGAAAACCTCATATCGATCCCCGGAAGCGTTGGGGCCGGGCCTATTCAGAATATTGGAGCCTATGGTGTCGAGCTTAAAGATACATTTCATTCACTGGATGCTATTGAGATTGCCACAGGGGAATTACGTACATTCTATAAGGAAGAATGCGAATTCGGATATCGCGATAGCATATTTAAACGGGAACAAAAGGGAAAGTTTATTATTGTTTCTGTGAGCCTGCTGTTAAAATCGAAAAGCAAGCCTGATATTTCATACGGGGCGATCAGTGAAGAACTCATTAAAATGGGAATCCATGATGGGCCTGCTATTGGTGATGTAGGAAAGGCGATTT
>QMPN01000354.1 GCA_003648575.1 Bacteroidota bacterium | reverse complement strand
TGCAAGGCATTGTGCAATGCTATCGCCCAGCCCACCGTATATCGAATGTTCTTCAGCAGTTACCGCACATCCTGTTTTCTGCAAGGAGGAAACGATGGCATCTTCATCGAGTGGCTTGATGGTATGTATATCGATGATCTCTGCGCTCACACCTTGCATTGCCAGTTCTTCAGCTGCTTTTAATGCTATCCATACCATATGTCCCGTGGCAATGATGCTCACATCGTGGCCTTCTCTCATGAGAATTGCTTTGCCGATCTCAAATTTCTGGTCGGCAGGGGTGAAATTTGGCCAGTCAGGCCTGCCAAAGCGCAGGTATACCGGCCCCCGGTGTTCAGCAATGGCATGTGTGGCTGCCTTGGTCTGGTTAAAATCACATGGATTGATCACGGTCATGCCAGGGAGCATCTTCATCAATCCTATATCCTCCAGGATCTGGTGTGTCGCTCCATCCTCCCCGAGTGACAGCCCCGCATGGGAAGCACAGATCTTCACGTTTTTATCCGAATAGGCTACCGACTGCCGTATCTGGTCATAAACCCTCCCTGTGGCAAAGTTTGCAAAGGTGCCGATAAAGGGGATTTTTCCTCCTATGCTGAGTCCTGCAGCCATGCCGATCATATTGGCTTCGGCGATACCCGCCTGGAAAAACCTGTCGGGAAATGCTTTCGCGAAAGCATCCATCTTCAGGGAGCCGGTGAGGTCGGCACAAAGGGCAACGACCATGGGGTTTTTGTGTCCCAGTTCAAGTAAAGCTTCGCCAAATCCGGCGCGTGTGGCTTTTTTCTCGACAGTAGCTGTTTGGGTCATAAGATCTTATACTATTGAAAGATTTTAACGTGTGTGGTTTTTCCGGATGTGATACGAAATCTTTTTTCGATCGTGAAAGCAGCCCGGCTGGAATACTTGGCCCTGAACACAACCCTGTATCTTCCCGGTTGAAGGATAAGGGACTCCTGTATGGGATTCTCTCTGAAATTGTATACCCAGATAAGTTCATTATCCCGCTCAACATACAGACTGCCATATCCCAGTGCTGTTTTTTGTATTACCGAAATGCCCGGAACAGGGATCTCAACGGTGGTTGTAGAGCTCTGTGCGATGTTAATGTCTTCTACGTAGATCCTGGGGAGGCAGAGTATTTCCAGGCTGTAATCTCCAATGATATAGTTTTCAGTCTGGCCGAACTGTTGTACGTTAATGGTTTCCATACTTCCCTGACGCCTGACAATGGCTTGCAGGTTACGGCTCGACAGGGTAGTGCCCTCCATCTTAAGCCGCAATCGCCCCTGCGGGGTGTTCACAGGGATGATGGTATGCTGCCCCGGTGTGATCTTGATGCTGTCAACCCTGGCCGGTGGGAGTGTATGTACAACTACATCGTAGGTAACCAGCGGATCGATCAACAGGGTATCCGGCAGGCCTTTGCTGTTCATCGTCTGGATGAAATTATATTTGATCTGTCCGGAAACATGGTCGTAGAAGGTCATGTTTACGTTAGTCTCCGACGGCTTATTGTAGGCGTCGATCAGGTTTACCTGGGCTGTTGTAGAATTTAATGCCTGGGAAATAACCAGGTCCAGGGCCTTGCTGAATTGCGCTTCGCTGGATGCATCATAATATGTGCCAACGCAGTCGAAGGCTTCACGGAAGTCTCTGCCAATTCCAATCACAAAAGGCTTCAGTGCAATACCTTTTTTCTGAAGGTCCGCTGATACGGCGCAGGGATCGCCACCGCATTCCTCCAGGCCATCGGTGATCAGGATGATGATGTTTCTGCAATTATCACAATCGGGGAAGTCGCCGGCCGACTGTTCGAGTGCAAATGCAATAGGTGTTGTTCCCTTGGGCTTGATGTATCTTAACTGGTTCTTAATGCGAAGGGCATTGTCATTGGCAAAAGGTACCACCAGCCTGGTATCGTTGCAATCCTGTGGAGGATAGGTTTTCTGATGGCCATAAACGCGGAGGGCCAGCTGGATATTGTCCACATCCTTAAGGCTGTCGAGAAGGTTTGACAACAGGTTTTGTGCGATACTCATCTTTATATCGCTCTGCCACCTTCCGTACATGCTCTGCGATCCGTCCAGAACAAAAAGAATGCGGGTCAGTGGCGGTGGCTTCTCTTTCTCCTGATTATAGCCTTGCCCGATAGCTGCTGAGTAGGAGATTATCAGCAATATGGAGAGTACGTATTTTATCACAGTAGTATTCATGGCATAGTATATCAATAATCGCCCAGGGTTTCTTCAAGTTGATCCAGAGCACGTGCCGTTTCTTCGTCATTGGGGGCAACGCCGTGCCATTTATGGGTTCCCATCATAAAGTCAACGCCGAAACCCATTTCGGTGTGCAACAGAATAACGACAGGAATGCCTTTATCAGTATATGAGATCGCGTCATGGAGTGTTTTTATCAGGTCTTCCATGTCATTGCCCTTTGCCTCAAGCACCTTCCAGCCGAATACATCCCATTTGGCTTTCAGGTCGCCTAATGGCATGACATCATCCAGGGAGCCATCTATCTGTTTGCCATTGTAATCCACAGCAGCTATCAGGTTGTCGACCTTATTGGCTGCTGCGTACATTGCCGCCTCCCATATCTGTCCTTCCTGCAGTTCGCCATCGCCCATAAGGCAAAATACTCTCTTAGGGTCCTTGTCCAGTTTCTTGGCGAGTGCAACTCCAATGGCTACTGAAAGCCCCTGCCCGAGCGAACCTGTTGCGATGCGAATTCCGGGTAAGCCTTTTTCAGTGCAGGGGTGGCCCTGTAAGCGGGTGCCCAGCTTCCTGAAAGTACCTAATTCTTCAGGCGGAAAATATCCTGAACGGGAAAGTACGCTGTATAAGGCAGCTGAGAGATGCCCGTTCGAGAGCACAAAAATATCCTGCCCTTTGCCATCCATATCGAAATTCTTCGGATCATGGTCCATGATCTCAAAGAATAACGCAACTAAGTAATCAGTAGCCCCTAAGGATCCGCCCGGATGGCCTGAGGCAGCGCCATTCACCATGCGGATAATATCTCTTCGTACTTGTGTGGAAACCTGTTGCAGGTAGTTTGGATCGGACATGCGCTTTTTGTTTGCTCAAAGCTAAAGCAAATATTAAATACCCGTTCAAAGAAATATCAACATTTCTTAACATTTTATTAAAAAACAAATATGATCATTAATTTGGCGGGGGATACCTGGCGCTTTTGCAACACAAAAGCACCCTTGAGCGAAAGAGGGATCTCCTTACTGTAAGCGGTGCAATTGCTTTGTTTTTTTTCTATTTTTACAGATTAATAAAAATTAAGATGATCCGACGATATTTTCCGGTTTTTCTGTTTATGATCCTTATCATTCCTACGCTTTGCATAGGGCAGGAAAGGAATCCTGAACAAGCATGGGTCGATTCAGTCTTCAACTCTTTAAGTGTTGATGAGCGGATTGCTCAGCTGATGATCGTAAGGGCGAATGAACCCGGCAAGGATTATTATTCATATGTTGATAAGTACATCAGGGATTACAATATTGGCGGAGTGTGCTTTTTCAGGAATCATCCCTATCATCAGGCGGCCACAACAAATGATTGGCAGTCACAGGCAAAGACCCCCTTGTTGATAAGTATCGATGCCGAGTGGGGCCTGGGTATGCGTCTCGACAGCACCACGGTTTTTCCTTTTCAGATGACTCTGGGTGCCATCAGGGATAATGGACTGATCTATCAGATGGGTGCTGTTATCGCAGAAGAATGTAAGCGGATAGGGGTGCAGATGAATTTTGCTCCCGTCATCGACATCAATTCCAATCCGGGCAATCCCGTGATCGGAATGCGCTCATTCGGGCAGGACAGGGAGCAGGTGATGTTGAAGGGAATGGCCTATATGCAGGGCCTGCAGGAACATGGAGTAATTGCTACCGCAAAGCATTTTCCGGGCCATGGCG
>QMPN01000353.1 GCA_003648575.1 Bacteroidota bacterium | reverse complement strand
GGCCTTGGCGACGGGGCAAGGATTGAATCCGTGCGGCTCAAAGACGGGGATCGAAACACGCTCTGTGTCTCAACACAGGCGGGTTGCCGAATGGGGTGCAAATTTTGTGCAACAGGGCAGTTGGAATTCCAACGGGATCTGACGGCGGCGGAAATTATCGATCAGGTCTATCACGCCGAACGCATCTGCGGCCGAATCGGCAACCTGGATTATATGGGCATGGGCGAGCCGCTGGATAATTTTGATAATGTGATGCGGTCCATCGAAATCTTAAACGATAAACGCGGACGCAATATCGGTATTCGGCATATTACAATCTCCACATGCGGGATGCCGGAAGAGATTACCAAACTCGCGACCCATGAAATCCGCCCGCGGTTGGCTGTTTCCCTGCATGCACCGAATGATGCGATCCGCTCGAAATTAATGCGGGTCGGCAGGAAATACCCCCTGGAAGATGTTATCGCCGCCCTGAAGGGCTATCAGAAGAAAACCGGCAAGCGAATCACAATCGAATACTGTATGATCGACGGCATAAACGACCAGATCGAACACGCCAAAGCGCTGCTAAAACGGCTAAAACCACTAAAAGTTAATGTCAACCTCATCGAGCTGAATCCGTTTCCGGGCTGCCGATACAAAGCATGCTCCACCCATCAAATAAGAGAGTTCGCACAGGTTCTGACACGCTCAGGCATCGAAACAATCATCCGCTTCAAACGCGGCCGGAATATCAAAGCCGCCTGCGGACAGCTTGGCGCGACATGGCTGGAAAAAGAATGACTTTGGGACACGCTAAAATCACGCCCCGCATTCCAATATCCCTGAATCATTGATTTCGATTTCGGTACAGCGCCGGATCGACCATAGTGGCCATGGCCTCTGTGTCCAAGCCGCCATCGAGGAAGTCGCTGATCTTTTGTGCCTGCTGCGGAGCGTTATGAATCATATCACGATGGCCAACATACAATATCTTGAAATTGGGCTGTTCGGTGAGCCACTTTTCGCACTTTGCCAGTTCGGCAGTAAACAGAGCTTCCATTTGTTCATCGGAAATCCCACCGCCGGATTTGCCGGAGCGTTCGAGCATCTTATTTTGCGAGGCCAGCACTTCTTTTAGATCCCGCCGCATGAAGATGACACGATACTGATAATCGGCTGGCAGGTCATAGAGCAGCCGATAGACCATCTTGGCCACCTTACCGATCGCCTTCGCCAACCAGGAGGCATCTTCTTTGGTCTTTTTGACCGGCTCAAATTCATAATACCCCTTCGGGTTATCCTCATCGGCCTGCCGGACATTATCGATGACTGGCTCAATCCCGCCAGCGTGGATCGCTTTCATCATCATCGAAGTCCCCGATCGCGGCAGACCGGAAACAAGAATTACATAATCACGCTTAATTTCCCTGTTCATTATTTGGGTTCCTGTATTCTGATGTTGTTTTCATCTATGATATAACACAATCGTCCGTGCAAAACAACGATGGTTTTGGGGACAATCCAGCCATAATAAGCTGAGGGACATTGAGCAGGGATGCAGGAATAAACAGAAAATTTCCTTATTAGCTGAGAGCAGACTGTGCCCACATGGTTTTTTCAGATATTTGCGTCTAAGCGTTCCAACCATTCCTGCCAGATTTGTTTATATAGGTCGTCATTGTCATAGATACCCTCGTTGTGTGTACCTTTAAGGTCGGCGAACTGTTTGGGTTCGTTCGCGGCGGCGAAGATTTGTTGGCCGAATGTGTAGGGAATAATCTCATCGTTCGGGCTGTGGATTACCAGCACTGGACAGGTGATCTCTTTAACCGCCTCAAGCGTGTTATAGTCAAATCGGGTAAACAATCGCACGGGCAACCACGGATAATAATGCGAGCCAACATCATCAAACGAGGTAAAGCTGCTTTCAAGCACAAGGGCAGCCGGATGGACATCTTTGGCGATGATCGCCGCGACACTGCCGCCCAGCGACCGCCCGAACAGAATGGTCTGCTCCGGCCGCGTACCTTTTTCCTCCACCAGCCACTGGAACCCGGCCAGAATATCGATCAGCGTGCCTTTTTCGGTGGGTCTGCCGGTGCTTTGGCCGTAGCCGCGATAATCCACGATCAGACAATTTAGCCCCAACTCATTAAACATCTTCAGCGTGTCTATCCGATGCGAGATATTGCCCGCGTTGCCGTGACAAAAAAGAATTGTCCGATCTGCCCCCTCAGCGGGGACAAACCACGCCGTTACTGTCACCCCATCCGGCGTTAAAAGCGATACCGCTTCATATTCCAGCCCATAATCCGCCGGATCGTAGTCATACCCCTGGCTCGGCTGATACAGCATCTTCGACTGCATCAAAAAAAGCAACAGCGACATCCCCAAATAAACCGCCGCGACAATCGACAGAACCGTAACAAAAACAGCCATAAGTTTCCCTTGTTTATAGCGTCGATAACAGAGGCCACCGATCATGGCAAACAAAACGACCCACAATATCACACGCATATTGTATATCCTTAAATATTTCAGACGCAAATTTTCTCTGTAAATCTCTGTGTTCTCTGTGGCAAATTTATGCCTACAAACAAAATTTACAGGTCAGCGTCTTATACAGCAGCTTCGCCGCCAGAAAATCGCAACTCCACAAATGCTCTCGTGGGCACAGTTCAACAATATCAAAGCCCACCAGATTCCTACGCTTACAAACCGCCTGAATCAACGCAATCACATTATACCACTGGAGTCCCCCCGGTTCCGGCGTACCGGTCGCGGGCATAATCGACGGATCGAATACATCCAGATCAATCGTCAGGTACACATTTTCGGTCAGCAATGAAACCACGCGATCAAACCATTCGGAAGCTGGCTGTTGGCAGATATCATAAGCAAAGAATACTCGATCGGTGTCCATAGTGGCTTTCTCGCAGGTATCCATACTGCGGATACCCACCTGAACAATCGGGGCGTGTTCTTTCGCACGAGCCATCACACAGGCATGGTTGTATCGCGAGCCATTGTATTCATCCCGCAAGTCGGCGTGCGCATCAAGCTGCAAAATTGTCAGATTATCGTATCGGTTCGCCATCGCCTCGAACGCACCAATGCTGACAGAATGTTCCCCGCCCAACACAACCGAAAATTTGTCCCGCCCAAGCATATCGGCCACACGACCCCGCACAGCATCCGTCATCTGCTCTGGCGTGTCAAACCCATCAACAGCCGCTTCGGTAAAGATACCTTTACGAAAGACCTCGCTACCAGTTTCAATATCGTAAAACTCAAGATTATACGAAGCATCAAGAATTGCCTGTGGTCCTTTATCAGCCCCCTTGATCCAGGTACTGCTCCCATCGTATGGAACGGGAAGAATCGAAATCGCCGCGGTGTCAGGATTGGTATGTTCCAGTGGGAAATCACCGAATTGGTTGGCAGATTTATTTGGCATACAAAGTTCCGCGTGGGCACGGCCCACCCTACAGATTAATCGAATAGAAATACCGCCAGCGCCACCGTCGTCGTCCACAGGCCCTTTTGGCCACGGGCGGTCTGGGTGATATTGGTGGTTTTGACAAACAGACCGCTGGTTTTATAGACCTGCTCTTTTTCCGACCAAGCCAGATCGGGGTCCAAATCAACGCCCAGCGTCGTCCCCAGCATTCCGGCCGCCAGGTCTTCAGCCATATCTTCGGCCTCGACTTTATTCATCCCATGCTCGTGAACCTCGCTCAGATAGCCCCATTTCTCGCGATCTTTGGGAACCGCCACTCCGACCGATGATGCAGCGAAACGGCCATGCTCATCCGTGTCGCAGCGGGCCATCACACAAAAGCAAATCGCTCCGGGTTCCAACGCTTTAACGCCTTCATTGCGGCTGACAATTTTACAATGCGGCGGCAAAATGGACGACACCTGCACCAGATTCTGCTGCGCCACACCCGC
>QMPN01000352.1 GCA_003648575.1 Bacteroidota bacterium | reverse complement strand
TGTTCAGGTCATACATGATACGCACTCCCTCCCCATTATTGTATTTTTCAAAGAAATCGATAAATAATTCTCCAAGCGATTCAACCAGCTGGTCGAAGGCCAGTGTCTCTTTATATTTTAAATAATCTTTTTTCGAGATCTGGGCCTGAACGTTCCCATCATTGTCGATGGCTATCCATGTGCTTTCAGAATAATCACTGGAAAATCCAAGGGGCAAACGATATTCATCCCCGGTAGTTATGGGAACGAGTACAATTCTATTGGTTTCATGGATTGGCCATGCGATCAAGCTCCTTTTAATAAACAGGGTAAATCCAGCCAGTTCATTTTTACTGCAATCAATTTTTCCAAGTGGCCTGGGACGCTCGGTGAACCCATTTGTGGTATCATCTACATTCATAGCAGCCAGTTCGAGAATTTCCCGGCCCCGCCACCTGAGCTTTTTGGTTGACATGATATAGACCAGCACGGCAAACTCAACAAATAATATTAAGAAAAGTGGCTTGAAGCTGGCTTCACTGACCGCAAAAACACCAACTTTTGGAGCGATCAGGGCAAATAGAACCATGGTCAGCTGGAATACAAAAGGCGCCAGGAACCAGGGGTTACTTGTACGGAAACTATAAGCCAGACTCAGCAAAGCATATACGCCATACGCGATGGCTATGAATATTAAGCCTGCTGTGATGCCAAGCAATCCCCAGCAAATGGCAAAAATAATCAGCAATATGATTGGCTGACCGATACCGTTTACGGAAAAATCAGGGCGGAGTTTTGATGGTCCGTTCATGATAATAGTTTTAATGTTATTCGATTGATCTTAGTTTTTCAAGCATTCGCTTTCCGTTCTCATTCTCGGGGTTCATTTCAACCGCCTTTTGATAGTTTTCGATAGCTTTTTCGGTTTCGCCATTTTTCATCAGGGCTTCGCCATAGCTATCGTATACATTCCATGATTGCGGATAAGCATCTACATTTAATTTAAATACCATCAGGGCTTCCTCAAAACGTTCTGCACCAAGATATTTATGACCCAGATCGTTCAGGTCGTCTTCGGTTTTTTCGAGATCGAGGGCCCTGTTGTTCCAGAGTTCGGTGAATTTATCCGCGGCAGCTTCCAGTCCTTCTTCTTCTATGGTCTTGTCGATGATCCAGGCAGCTGTCGCTCCTTTATTCAGCTCGGCAGTGATATAAATGTCCATCCCACTCACACTTCCGTCTTCATTTACCTTAAAAATGTATTCTTTTTTGTCGATAGTATCCTTCCAGCGGTTTTCTTTTTCCGTTTTTTCAAGCATCCTGGGCTCTTCAACATCCGGAACAATCATAGCCAAACCATCCTTCCATATGACGGTGAATTCCTTTTGAATCTGAAAGATCATGTATGGACCGATCAATGCCTGCAAGTTCTCCGGTGTCCCCTCATCAATGCTGATCTCCACATCAGCGCGTTTCATGGCAAATACTGTTTCCACTACATGCATTTTATCCTCAGGGAAAGAAAAGTAAACCTTATCGGTCAGCTTTGCATACATCCGTCCCTCTTCATCAGGCTCGTTCAGAGCAAGCTTCATTTTGCCTGCAATATCAACGGTAACGCAGCCTTCCAGATAGAAAACATTAAGGACGTCTCTCTTGTCAGGATGCATATACGGGCCAAGTATTGGAAGGTATTCTTCCGGGATTTCGGAGGAAGAAGCATCTGCACCTTCTATCCGGTATTCGAGGATCTCCATTTTTTCGGGATGAAAGCTGGTCAGTTCTCCCAGTCTGATATGACCGGCATCCACATAATCAAATTCCAGGATGGTGGCATCAACGGCTATCCAGCCAATCTCTGCACCCATATACACTTCCGTCCAGGCATGCTGCCCGAAACTTCCTCCATACCATGGTGAATACTGGCATCCGACTGCCAGGCGTGACGGGATACCTACGGCCCTGCAAAAGGCTGCCAGTAAGCGTGAGTGGGAACCGCATTCCCCTTCACGTATCCGTAGGGTATTGATGGCACTGGTACCACCGGGTACGGCTCCATGGATCTCCTTGCCCACCCATTCGCTGAGCAGAACAGCTGCTTTCCATGAATCATCCGCCCCGGATGTAATATCTTTAGCCATGGAAATGATCTCAGGATCATCGGACTCGATAAAAAGTTCCGGTTCCAGGTATTTTACCAGGCTTTCTTCTCCCGAATAATCAGTTGGGAATGCCGGTGCATCAGTACCATCATACCAGAACGGTTCGATCTCAAAAATACCCTGAATATGATTTTCATCCACAGTTCCTTCAAACTTCTGTCCCTGGAAATTGAGGCTTTCCACCGATATGGCTTCCCCGGCTGATTTAATGTCGGCCTGGATCCTCATGTAAGATACTTCCATGAAATTGGGAATACTTTTTTCCACTTTCGCGAAAATAGTATTGTCAAGATCGACAGTGCTGATATGCTTACTAATGGTGTTTTCTGCCAGGAAAATCCTACGGTTCATGATCTCGAACTGTACGGTCATTCCGTTTTCTTTATTCAGCCACAGACGGGTATTTGTGCCATCCTTGGTATGATAAACGTTAAATACGAGCGTATGAATATTCTGGCCTGCCAGTTGAATATCCTTTTCTCCTTCCAGGGTGAATTTCTGCTCAACAATAAACCCACGCATATAATCATAAACATGGTAGGTTTTTTCTTTAGCCCCATCTTCGATGAAATCTTTGATCAGATAGGGGGAGGTAATGGGATTGTCAAAGATGAATTCATCCTGCATCCAAATGGTATCAGCAGTTTCCCTGGCTGCCTCTGTATGAAGGGCATATTCTTTAAATATTTCAGTTCTCGTGGATGCAATATTCCCTACATCTGAATTTGAGTAATTCGAGTTGTTCAGGTATACCTTATAGGTTTCCGGATCCAATATGTGCCGGGTAGTGATGGACATGTTCATATCCTGCCCCAGGGCTTTCATCATGAGATGAACCGTATCATGTGTTTCAAGTACGGGCATTCCCTGATATTCTGCCTTATCGATATCCGTAGTTGCATAGCCACACAAAACACCATCGATTTCCACACCGAAGTATATCCTTTCATGTTGTGCCTGCATGATCATACCCGAGATCAGGATGATTCCGATCGTCAGCAGAAGTTTGTTTTTAATCTCTGTTTTTTTCACTGTTTCACTGTTTCATTGTTATTACCTCCCCATCCATAATCCATAACTCATAATTCATAATTTTTATACTGATTTCAGTTCAGATATAATCCTGTTTTCAAAATTGTTGTTGTGATACTCAGCAAATCTCAGGAAGGTTTTTCCCATCAGCTCACATAATTGATCGAAGGTGTATTCCTTTTTATATTGCCGGTAATCATGTTCTGAGATAAAAACAGTCAGCTTGCCATTTTCCCCGAAAGAAACGTAGCTGAGCGTATCTCTAAGTTTTTTATTCAATGGGCTGACACCCATAGAAAAGATAAACCGCATCCCATTCAGGTGGAATTCGACTACACATATCTTTTTTGCTTCCAGGAAAGAAGCAAGGCCATAAAGCTGGTTCTTTTCGTATGGATGTTCTCCTGCCTGGAACGGCCTTCCGGTGAAGCCATTTTGCTCATCCGACACTTCTCTAGCGGCCAGTTTAAATAAACGAATGGCTGTTTTTTCCAGGTCGAGTGCCTTAATAAATGTAGGACCCAGTGTATAAAATATAATGAAGTTGATGACAAGAATGACCAGCCAAATAGGAATACTCAGGTAGGTCTTTAGCCAGATCACGAAGTTTGGGCCCGGATAAATACCAAGCATTTGCAACATGGCTTCTGTTTGCTCAGGACGTTCACCCAGGAAATAGGTACAAACGGCAATGGTGGTCATGGCCATCAAAACAAATGATTGCCACAACCTGAATCGGAAATAATAAATGATACCGGCCACAAATACGATAAATCC
>QMPN01000351.1 GCA_003648575.1 Bacteroidota bacterium | reverse complement strand
TTACAACCGCTTTGTGTGGATGCGCCGGGATGGCAGTTTTGATTATTACGACAAGAAACACCTTTTCAGGATGGGTGATGAGCATCTGCATTACTCAGCGGGTAATAAGAAGCTGATCGTTGAACTGAAAGGGTGGAAGGTCATGCCCATGGTATGTTACGACCTTCGCTTCCCGGTATGGAGCAAAAATGAATACAGCGATGGGAAATATGCTTATGATCTCTTGCTTTATGTAGCAAACTGGCCGGCCGTAAGGTCGTTGGCATGGACCTCCCTTATCACCGCCCGGGCCATTGAGAACATATCCTATGCTGCAGGACTGAACAGGATTGGAAAAGATGGGAGGGGGTATGAATATTCCGGAAATTCGATGGTTGCGGGCCCTGATGGCAATACGATAATGGAGATAGGATCCGATAAAGCATCGGTGTCAACAGCAAAACTGAAGGCGGAAAATCTCATTCAATCACGCGCCAAACTTGGGGTTGGCAAGGACTGGGATGCATTTAATATTCAATAAGTGGTTTCATGCAATGCAAGATTTACCATATACATTTGCTTTTTAAGATTTGTTTGTATTAATTTGGCTGCCGGTTTTAATATCTAATCATGAATATAGTAATCGCAGGCGATGGAGAGGTAGGATTGCACCTGGCACAGGAGCTTTCCGCCCTTGAAAATCAGAATATCACCATTGTTGATCCGCATGAAGACCTCATCAAGATGGTTGGTTCCCATACTGACCTTTTAGCTATCACCGGTGACTCGACTTCTGTGGAAGTACTACAAAATGCCAATGTCAGGAAGGCAGACCTTTTAATTTCAGTTCTTCACGATGAAAAAATTAACCTTTTAACTGCCGCTCTCGGCAAACAGTTAGGGGCTAAGAAGACCATCGCAAGAATCAACAACCTGGAGTACCTGCGTCCGGAGAATCAGGAGCGTTTCAAAAATATTGGAGTCGATTCATTGATCTGCCCGGAAGATATTGTTTCCAAAGAGATCGCCGACTTGCTCAAGCAGACAGCTGCCACTGAGATCTTTGATTTTTCAGGTGGTAAGCTTTCTCTCTTCCTTATCAAACTTAAGGAAAATGCTCCGGTGGTGAATAAAACCCTGAACGATATTGTTTCCTTGTATCCGCACCTTGATTTCCGGGCCGTGGCTATACACAGGAATTCAAATACCATCATCCCGAAAGGGGATGACAAGTTCCAGGTTAATGACCTGGCATATGTGATCACAAAACCGGGGGGGATCAATGACCTGCTCAAGCTCGGCGGCAAGCAGAAGCTCGATATTAAAAATGTGATGATCGTGGGTGGTGGACGTGTGGGCCGTTCCACTGCAAGAAAACTCGAAAAATCATTTCGTGTCAAGCTCTTCGAAAAAGATAAAGATAAGAGTCTACAACTTGCAGATAAACTGGAACATACCCTGGTGATCAATGGTGATGCCCGCGACATACAATTGATGGAAGATGAGGATATCCGGGGCATGGATGCTTTCATAGCGGTTACCGACAGTTCAGAAACCAATATCCTCTCATGTCTGTATGCCCGTAAATTCGGTGTGAAGCGCACCATCGCCCTGGTTGAGAATATCGATTATATCGACATCTCCCAAAATATCGGTATTGATTCCATCATCAATAAAAAGCTTAGTACGGCCAGCTATATTGTACGGTTTACAATGCACGCGGAGGTCACTTCCATCAAATGCCTCAGCGGTATCAATGCTGAAGTGATGGAACTGGTGGCCAATCCGCACAGTAGCGTGACAAAAAAACCTATCAAGGATCTGAACGTGCCCAAGCGTGCTATCATTGGCGGGGTCATACGCGGAAATGACAGCTATATCGCAGTGGGCGACTTCCAGATCGAAGAAGGCGACAAGGTGGTAGTGTTCAGCATGCCTGAAGCCATCAATAAGGTGGATAAACTGTTCAACAGCAAATGAGAAACTGGAAAGGCATCAATGTCAAGGTGATCATCAAGGTGATCGGTTTCCTTCTTGTGATCGAAGGGTTTTTCATGCTCCTCGGATTGCCCTTTTCCATATACTATGGTGAACATGAAAATCCGGCATTATTGTATTCAGCGCTTATCACCATGCTCACGGGTGGTATTTTGTGGTTTTCCACCAGGAATCACCCGAAGAATATCGGGCGTAAGGAAGGTTATGTGATTGTTACCGTTTCCTGGATCATTATCTCTCTTTTCGGCACCTTGCCATTCCTTTTCAGCGGGGCTATTCCCAACTTCACAGATGCCTTTTTCGAAACCATGTCGGGATTTACCACGACAGGGGCCACCATCCTTACTGACATTGAGTCACTGCCTAAAAGCATATTGTTTTGGAGGAGTATGACGCATTGGATCGGTGGTATGGGTATTATCGTATTTACAGTTGCAGTACTCCCAATCCTTGGCATTGGCGGCATGCAGCTTTATGCAGCAGAGATGCCGGGGGTTACCAAGGACAAGATTCATCCAAGGATCACAGCTACAGCTAAACTTCTCTGGGCCATTTACCTGATCTTTACAGTAGTTGAGGCTGTACTGCTGTTACTTGGCGGCATGAGCCTGTTCGATGCACTTTGCCATACTTTCGGTACCGTTGCAACCGGAGGATTTTCAACCCATTCGCAAAGCGTTGCCGCTTTTTCCCCCTACATCCAGTACGTGATCATTGTTTTCATGATCCTGGCAGGGACCAACTTTACCCTGCATTACTTTGCCCTGCACGGACAGCTTCGCAGGGTATGGAAAAGTGAGGAGTTCCGCTATTTCATTTACCTGATCCTGGCGGGAACGGTGATCATCACCCTGGTGCTGGCACTGAGCAAGGATGGCATGTCATTCGAAGAGGCATTCAGGACTTCCTTTTTCCAGGTAGTTTCCATTATCACCACCACCGGTTACATCACAGATAACTATATGCAATGGCCCGGGTCGATCTGGTTCCTCATTGTACTGATGATGTTTATTGGAGGGATGGCCGGATCTACCGGTGGCGGTATTAAAGTTTTGCGGCAACTGCTGCTCTTAAAAAACAGCCTTCTCGAACTCAAGCGGTTAATACATCCTCAAGCCATTATACCGGTAAGGATGAACGGTAAAGTTGTATCTCAGGATATCATTTTCAAGGTGATGGCCTTCTTTCTGATATATATCATCATATTTATCATCGGTTCCACTGTGATGATACTGATCGGACTGGATGCATCATCAGCAATAGGTGCTACTGCAGCAACGATTGGGAATATAGGGCCCGGCATCGGCAAGGTGGGGCCGGTCGATAATTATGCATTTATTCCATATGGCGGCAAATGGATCCTTTCCTTTCTCATGTTGCTTGGCCGCCTTGAGCTGTTCACAGTGCTAATCCTATTCTCTCCTGCATTCTGGAAAAAATAGGCCATCCCCCGCGGTCAGCGGGAAATATATTATCTTTGGATTCGATCGATATAGAAAAACCCACAAATGCCTAAGCTTTCAGCTGTAATCATCACTCAGAACGAAGAACAGAATATCGGCCGCTGTATAGATTCCCTGAAGGGGGTCGCAGACGATATCGTGGTTGTAGATTCCGGATCAACAGACAACACCGAAGCCATATGCAAGGAAAAGGGAGCCCGTTTTTTTTACAATAAATGGGAAGGCTACATTGAGCAAAAGAATTTTGCAAATGATCTTGCCGAGCACAAGTATATTCTTTCTGTCGATGCTGATGAAGCGCTTTCCGGGCAACTCAGGGATTCCATTCTCGAAGCCAAAGAAAGCCTGAAGGCTGATGGTTACGAGATGAACCGGCTCACAAATTATTGCGGCACATGGATCAGGCATGGTGGGTGGTACCCTGACAGGAAACTACGCTTGTTCCATCGTGATAAATTTGAATGGGGGGGTGAGAAGATCCATGAAGCAATGGTTATGAAGGAGCCCAATGCCCGTAT
>QMPN01000350.1 GCA_003648575.1 Bacteroidota bacterium | reverse complement strand
CGCAGTCGCTACCTAATTCCGCTGCCAGTATTTCAAGTTCAGCGGGGCTGATGTCAAGATTAAATAGATCGTTCAGCATGACCAGGCTGTGTGCAGCATCTGAGGATCCTCCTCCCAGTCCGGCACCAGAGGGGATATGCTTGAGCAGATGAATATCAACAGCCGGAATATTGAAGTCTTTTTTCAGCAGCTTATATGCTTTCATAACTATATTCTCCCCAACGGGTAATGCCGGGCCATACTGCTTCAGAATTATTTCCCCGTCCGAAGGAATCATCTCCAGACTATCATGCATGCGAATAGGATGGATTAGGGTCTCAATATCATGAAAGCCATCTTCACGTTTCCGAAGCACATGCAGGCCAAGATTTATTTTGGCGTTGGGGAAGCTTAGCATAGAGCAAAGATAATAGATAAAAATTGTCATCCTGACACGCCGTAGCGTAAGCAAAGGTGGGGAAGGATTCATTGGCACCTGGTTGAATAATATTGGAATGATCCTATTAGCGTTGTGCAGAAAGCCGACATGTACAGACCACCGGCGTACTGCATAACGACGCAGGTGGTGCTTACCTTCCAATTGCCATTCGAAACTCTTCCTTCAGCCGTGTCACTACGCTTCACCGGCCTCAGGATGACAATTAGGACCTACTTACCGATTCAACCGATTCAATTGATTCAACTGATTCAAGCAATTTTTCGTATTTTTGGTTTCCCTAAATCCGAAACATGGCCCTGATCAATTCTGTCATAACATGGTTGATGAAAAAGCGCTTTCACCAGATCGAGCTTTTCATGAAGTACCCGCATGATGTGCAGGATGAGTGGTTCAAGCGGCTTATCACCACCGCGAAGGATACGGAATATGGCAAACGCTATGATTTTGCCACTATCAATAGTTACTCAACCTTCAGGGAGAGGCTTCCTATCAACGACTATGATTCCGTCAGGGAGGATATTGAGCAGCTCATGGCCGGCAAGCAGAATGTGCTCTGGCCCACGGATATCAAACTTTTCGCCAAGTCGTCAGGCACCACAAGTGATAAGAGCAAGTACATCCCCGTGAGTCCTGAATCCCTGGAGGAATGTCACTTCAAGGGCGGGAAGGACATGCTTTCCATTTATATGCACAGCAATCCCGACTCTTATATGTTCGATGGCCGCGGCCTGGCTATGGGTGGCAGCCATACCATTAAAGAAGTCAACAACGAAGAATACTATGTCGGTGACCTTTCTGCCCTGATCATACAGAAGCTTCCACACTGGGCAGAGTTTGCCCGTGTGCCCAAGCGTTCCGTGGCCCTCATGGGACAATGGGAAGAAAAGATTGAAAAGATGGCCCGCACCACCATCCCTCATAACGTGACCAGCCTGTCGGGAGTACCATCCTGGACCTTGCTCCTGCTCAATCGCGTTTTAGAGATCACCGGAAAAGAGAATATCATTGAAGTATGGCCAAACCTGGAAGTCTTCTTCCATGGAGGTGTAAATTTTGGTCCTTACCGCTCACAGTTCGAATCACTGATCCCAAAAGAAGGCATGCAATACAGGAATACCTATAACGCATCTGAAGGCTTCTTCGGGATACAGGAAGAGGTTGATAAGGACGATCTCCTGCTGATGCTCGATTATGGCATCTATTATGAGTTCATTCCCATGGATGAGATAGACAAAGAACATCCAAAGGCTATCCCTCTCAGTGAAGTAATAATTGGTATAAATTATGCCATGTTAATCACTACAAATGCCGGCCTCTGGAGGTATATGATCGGTGATACCGTTATGTTCACGGATATCGTTCCTTACAGGATAAAGATCACCGGCAGGACCAAGAGCTTCATCAATGCTTTTGGAGAGGAATTGATTGTCGACAATGCTGAAAAGGCACTCGAAGTGGCCAGCACCAAATGCCATGCTGTCATCAGTGATTATACGGCCGCTCCTGTCTACCTGAATGGAAAAGAAAATGCTGCCCATGAATGGCTGATAGAGTTTAGCAAAGAGCCCGACAACCTGGAGTATTTCATCGAAACCCTCGACAATGCCTTAAAATCACTCAACTCAGATTATGAGGCCAAGCGCTACCATGATTTGATTCTGCGCAAGCCCATTGTACGAAAGTTGCCCAAAAAGACGTTCTACACCTGGATGAAAAAAAGGGGCAAACTGGGTGGCCAGAATAAAGTACCCCGCCTGGCCAACGACAGGCAATACGTGGAAGAAATCCTTAAAATGATTGGATGAGTATCCTCAAAAACATCATATTACTGATTATGTTTTCTGTGATCTTTATCACCGGAGACGAAGGTTATGTTCAAACCGGGCAGATCGATACTCAGGGCGATTTTATTCGCAGTGATGAGCTTGGGAACATTTTCCTTGTGGACGACAACCAGCTGATCAAATACAACCCCGAGGGTGAGAAACTGCATACCTACACCAACCTGTTTTCGGGGGATATTACCTTTATAGATATACAGGACCCCTTCAAAGTCTTTATTTATTACAAGGCTTTCGGCCAGGTAGAATTTCTCGATCAAAGTCTCAGCCTGACCTCCAGTACCATCGACCTGAACAGCCTTGGGCTGAGCCTGGCCACGCTGGCTTGCGCCTCATACCAGGGTGCCTTCTGGGTATATGATCCGACGAACTTTGAGTTGATCAGGATTACACAGGGGCTCCAGATCAGTGAAAGATCAGGCAACCTCCAGCAGGTGACCGGCTTTACTCCGCAACCCAATTATATGCTCGAACGTGACAATTATCTCTATCTGAACGACCCGGCCACGGGCATTCTCATTTTTGATAAATACGGAAGCTATTTTAAAACCATCCCTGTCAAGGACCTGGCATCCTTCCAGGTGTTCGACAACAAGCTGATCTTTGTTGAAAAAGATACCATCAGCATCTATGATACCCGTCTGAATGAACTCAGTTCAACAGTCCTGCCCATGAATGATGCTAAGTCAGTCTCGGTTTGTCTGAGTCGCGACCCTCAGAAGCTTTACATGCTGAGGAAGGATAAGCTTGTATTATATGATATTAAATGAGAAGAGAGTAATGAGTATTGAGTATCAAATATTGAAAATAACCCAACACTCAACACTCAACCCTTGCAATTTTTTTTTATTTTAGTCAAAAATTCAAAACATGCACATCGCTATAGCAGGTAATATAGGTTCCGGAAAAACAACCCTGACGGGTTTGCTGGCAAAACATTTTGGTTGGGAAGCTCATTTCGAGGATGTTGAAACCAACCCCTACCTCCATAGCTTTTACGAAGATATGCAACGCTGGTCGTTCAACCTGCAGATATACTTCCTGAACAGCCGCTTCAGACAGATCGTCGAGATCCGCAAAAGCGGCAAGACAGTAATACAGGACAGGACCATTTATGAGGATGCTTACATCTTTGCACCCAACCTGCATCACATGAACCTGATGACCACGCGTGATTTTGAAAATTACAGTGCGCTCTTCGAACTCATGACTTCATTTATCCAGGCACCGGACCTGCTCATCTACCTCAGGTCATCAGTGCCCAACCTGGTGAATCAGATCCAGAAAAGGGGACGCGAATACGAAGAGTCGATCCGTCTCGACTACCTCAAAAGCCTCAACGAACGCTACGAAACCTGGATCAAGAAATATAAACTTGGCAAACTGCTTATCATCGATGTAGATAATATCGACTTTGCCGAAAACCCCAAAGACCTGGGTGAGGTGATCGATAAGATCACAGCTGAGATTCATGGGCTCTTTTAAGTTCGGAGTTTGGAATTAACTAGTTTAACCGATTTAACTGACTTAACTGAATGATATTCATTGGTATCATACCGGCACGTTTTGCGTCGACCCGTTTTCCGGGTAAGCCACTGGCTATGATAAATGGTGTATCGATGGTCATGCGGGTGTACGGGCAGGCGAAACGGGCCACCTCCCTTTCCGATGTCGTGGTTGCCACCGAT
>QMPN01000349.1 GCA_003648575.1 Bacteroidota bacterium | reverse complement strand
GGAACCAACGGAATAGTAAATACAAGCATTGGTAATTTTTGTTTCGCCTATTCAGTCTGCCTGCAGGCGGATGGGAGGATCGTTGTTTCCGGACATTCCAATAACGGAAATGATTATGATCTGACAGTTGCAAGGTATCATGCCGCAGAAGGCAGTTATGTAGATGAGCAATCCGCAATCATTCATCTTGTGAATGTATATCCAAACCCGATTAGCGGAGGCCAAATCACATTGGAATATGTGATCGATAATACGGAAGTGTTAAGTGCTGAGATTCTATCAGTGAGTGGTAAAAAAATTGATGTTTTAATTAATAATCAATTGAGGGCTGCCGGACATCATGAAGAAGATCTTCGTATGCCAGTAAACCTGGCAGCAGGAATATATTTTATCAGGCTGTTTACAGAAAAAGAAAACATCTATCATAAAATCGTAATCCCCTAAACACTCCAAGTACTCTAAATACTTTAAGTACTCTAAGTACTCTAAATACTTCATAGGGATTCCTCCCTCCGCTCGGAATTAGTTCG
Source organism: Bacteroidota bacterium (assembly GCA_003648575.1). The sequence continues at coordinate 3,447 of QMPN01000349.1, read as the reverse complement.
ACTAGATTGCTTTATATCGCGTTGCTCATAAACCAATAGTCTCACTAACTCTAAGTACTTTAAATACTCCCAACACAATATACCCCGGGTATACATCCGTTATCTCTTTGCATACCTCTACCCCACCATTTCCTTATACTATGTTAGTGCGAACAGGCATCTTGTTTATCGTATTTATATCAATGAGTGTTTTTCTCTCCGCCCAGGGGTTTAAAGAAGAACAAATGAAATACGGCAGGGTAGCCAAGGCATATGAAGAAAAGGGAAGCCTGATGGAGTCCCTGATCCTGGAGGAGGGGCTTGATACAGGCAGTCTGAATATTTTCATCCGTACCTTCAAGCATGAGTCCTGTATGGAAATATGGGGGCGCGACAGCCTGCATGAAAACTATATTTTACTCAAGGAATACCGTATTTGCAGGATATCCGGTATGGTCGGACCCAAGAGAAAACAGGGCGACCGCCAGGTACCAGAAGGTTGTTACCACATCGACATGTTTAACCCCTGGAGCAATTTCCATCTTTCACTTGGGATCAATTATCCGAATGCCTCCGACAGGGTGTTGTCGGATAAAAGACATCCCGGCGGAGAGATCTTTGTTCATGGTTCATGTGTTACCATCGGCTGTGTGCCTATGACCGACGATAAGATCAAGGAGATATATATCCTGGCTGTAGAGGCAAAAAACAAGGGACAGGAAAAAATTCCGATACACATATTTCCGTGCCGGATGAAAGGTGATTGCTATACATCCCTGAAAGAAGAGCATGCTGAGGATGAAGCGCTTCTTGACTTCTGGAACAACCTGGAAGAGGGGTACCTCTACTTTGAAATGAACAGGCGTCTGCCGGAATTTACTGTCGATAACAATGGCCGTTATTGTTTCCATTGATCATTGCTAGGATCATTATCTTTTCTAGATATCAAAAATCACTAACTTTGACCGCCTGTAACAGGTTTTAAGGCATTATAGCATATCGATTAAATTCTACTTAGCATGGTGATTATTGGCGGCAGGAAACTGGAGAGTTCCGATTTCTATAAAGTATTGTTCGGAGGCGAAAAAGTTGAACTGGATAAGCAAGCCCTTCAGGAAGTTGAAAAGAGTTATTCCTTCCTCGAAAGTTTTGCAAGAGACAAGATCATATACGGCATTAACACCGGTTTGGGTCCCATGGCCCAATACAAGGTAAACAAGGAAGACCAGGTCCAGCTTCAATATAATCTGATCCGCAGTCATGCATCAGGTTCCGGAAACAATATTCCACACAGGGCTGTACGGGCACTAATGATCGCCCGCTTGAACAACTTCATGCAAGCTTATTCCGGGATACACCCCGATATCGTTATCCTGCTCCGTGACTTTATCAACCATGGCATTGTTCCGGTGATCCCGGAACATGGTGGTGTAGGTGCCAGTGGCGACCTTGTGCAGCTTGCACACCTGGGCCTCTGCCTGATTGGTGAAGGGGAAATGTTTTATCAGAATTTTACCCATCAGGGAGCAAGGGTATTTGAAGAGGCAGGACTTGAACCGGCGAAGGTACATATCCGTGAAGGCCTGGCCCTGGTAAACGGGACTTCCTGCATGACGGGCATTGGCATCTTAAGTGTTCTCAAAGCGCGTAAGCTCCTCGACTGGGCACTGATGGCTTCCGCCATGATCAATGAGGTGGTTGAAACCTACGACGACCATTACTCTTATGAGTTGAACAGGGTTAAACTTCATCCCGGGCAAAATAAAATCACCGACCGTTTGCAGCAACTGCTCAGTGGCAGCAAACTGGTTAGAAAGCGTGCCGAACACCTCTATAACGGCAACGGAAAAGAAGAGCAGGTCTTTACCCGAAAGATACAGGAATATTACTCATTACGCTGTATCACACAGATACTCGGACCGGTACTGGATACCATCGACAATGCAGAAAAGGTAATCCTCGATGAGGCGAATTCTGTTAACGACAACCCTGTGATCGATTACCGCGAAAAAAGTGTTAACCATGGTGGTAATTTTCACGGTGATTACGTTTCGCTGGAAATGGATAAGCTCAAGATCGCGATTACCAAGCTTTCTATGCTTTCCGAACGCCAGCTGAACTTTCTCATGAATGACAAGCTGAACAATAAGCTCCCGCCATTTGTTAACCTGGGTACCCTGGGACTTAACCTGGGCATGCAGGGCGCACAGTTCACTGCCACCTCCACCGTGGCCGAGAACCAGGCCCTGTCGAACCCCATGTATGTACACAGTATTCCAACCAATAATGACAACCAGGATATCGTCAGCATGGGTACCAATGCAGCCCTGATGGCTATGAAGGTAATCGATAATTCTTTTGAGATCCTTTCCATTGAATTGATCTCCCTGCTGCAAGCCATCGATTATCTCGAATATGCCGACAAGCTTTCACCAAGCACCTTTGCAGCCTACAACACGCTGCGGAAGATCGTTCCTGTATTCAAAGAAGACAGTCCGAAATACAATGAGATCCGCAGAGTGAGAAAATATATCATGGCAAACGATGCACTACTAAATAAATAACTAAAGCATGGAATATGCACTTGTAAGCGGAGGATCACGTGGTATAGGCAGGGCAATCAGCATCAGTCTGGCAGAGATGGGATATCATGTGCTCATCAACTACAATACCAACACCGTTGAGGCCGAACTCACACTACAGATGGTAAAAGATGCCGGGGGAAGCGGGGAACTGCTCCCATTCGACATTTCTGACGCCGAAAAGGTAAAACAAGCCATTCTGAAATGGCAGGAAGAGCATAAAGATGATGGATATATCCGGGTGCTGGTAAACAATGCAGGAATCCGAAAGGATAACCTGCTGGTATGGATGGAAGCGGAAGAATGGGATTCGGTGATCAACACCAACCTGAATAGCTTCTACTACATAACACGCCTTTTGGTGCAGGACATGATCGTGAATAAATTTGGCCGCATCATTAATGTTGTTTCCCTTTCGGGGGAAGATGGCATGCCCGGGCAAACAAATTATAGTGCTGCCAAGGCCGGTGTGATCGGAGCTACCAAAGCACTCGCCAGGGAGGTGGGCCGGAAAAAGGTCACAGTGAATGCTGTATCGCCAGGATTTATCAGGACAGATATGACAGCAGATTTGGATGAAAATCAGCATAAAGGATTGATCCCGGTGGGACGTTTTGGTAATCCCGAAGAAGTTGCTGCAGCCGTTGCATTCCTGGCATCAGAGAAAGCATCCTATATCACCGGTGAGGTAATATCTGTTAACGGGGGCATCAGCACCTGAGAATAATTTTTTATTTTTGACCTAACGTTTAATCTCTCTATAATTAATATGAATCGAGTTGTTATCACAGGGATGGGTATCTATTCCACCATCGGGAAAGACCTCGATGAGGTTCGTGATTCTTTATATAATGGCAAATCAGGGGTCGGTCTCGACATGGATCGT
>QMPN01000348.1 GCA_003648575.1 Bacteroidota bacterium | reverse complement strand
CACGAAGGAGCTCAGCGACTGAAACCTGACGCCAGCAACCAGTATCCAGTAACCAGCATCCAGCAACCAGCATCCAGTATCCAGTATCCAGTATCCAGCATCCAGCATCCAGCATCCAGTATCTAGTATCCAGTATCCAGCATCCAGCAACCAGTAACCAGTATCCAGCATCCAGCCAAAGATTATTACCTTTGATGCGCAATAAAAGAACTCCCATGGCAAAGATCCTGGTTATAGACGACGAGAAAGGCATACGCAATACCCTGCGTGAAATTCTTGAATATGAAAAGTATGCGGTGGAGGACGCTGCCGATGGCCCGGCAGCCATTGAGCTGACCGACAAAAATACCTATGACGTGATCCTTTGCGACATTAAGATGCCGGGCATGGATGGCATGGAGGTGCTTGACCACTTACTGTCGAAGACAGATACACCTGTGATCATGATCTCCGGGCACGGTAATATCGATACCGCCGTGGAAGCCATCAAAAAAGGTGCCTTTGATTATATTGCCAAACCTCTCGACCTAAATAGGTTGCTGGTTACTATTCGGAATGCTATGGACAAGGCTAGCCTCATCACCGAGACCAAAACGCTGAAGCGAAAGGTGAGCAAGACCTATGATATGGTAGGGGAATCGGAGAAAATGCTTGAGATCAGGGAGATGATAGAACGTGTGGCACCCTCGGGGGCCAGGGTTTTGATCACCGGCGAGAATGGCACAGGGAAAGAACTGGTGGCTCGCTGGTTGCATGAGAAGAGCGAACGTGCCAAATCACCATTTGTTGAAGTAAACTGTGCTGCCATCCCGTCGGAACTGATCGAGAGTAAGCTGTTTGGACATGAAAAAGGATCTTTTACATCCGCTATCAAGCAGCGAAAAGGTGATTTTGAGCTCGCCCATGGCGGAACCCTCTTCCTGGATGAGATCGGTGACATGAGCCTTTCTGCTCAGGCCAAGGTGCTGCGTGCCCTGCAGGAGAACAAGATCATGCGTGTAGGAGGGGAGAAAGATATTAAAGTGGATGTGCGCATTATCGCCGCCACCAATAAGAAACTCCGTGAGGAGATCGATAAAGGTAATTTCCGTGAAGACCTGTATCACAGGCTGAGTGTGATCCTGATCCATGTGCCACCACTGCGTGAGCGCCAGGATGATATCCAAGCCCTTGCAGAGCATTTTGCTGCCAATATTTGCGAAAGTTCAGGAAAACCCGTAAGCCTCTTTTCAGAAGATGCTTATAAGGAACTGAAAAAGATGCCCTGGACCGGCAACGTTCGAGAGTTACGCAATGTGGTCGAACGCCTCATTATCCTTTGCGATCAGGAGATCGGCGGTGCCGACGTGAAGAAGTATGCGCAGCCATTAGGCCAATAAATTGGCCTGAGTTATGGGTGTTGAGTGTTGGGTGTTGGATGAAACATATTTTATAAATTCTATAACCAAATCAATCTCTTGTAAAGAAATTCATCACTGCACTCATCCATCGCATTGCAACAAAGTATTATCTTTACGGTTTATTTAGTTTAAGTTTAAATTGAACACGATTCATGTACAAGAATATAGTGATTACAGGTACAGGCAGTTATATCCCAACAGAAATAGTCTCAAACAGCGATTTTTCCGGGAACAAGTTTTATGACGAGGGAGGTGTTCCCTTTGATATTCCTCATGAAGAAATTGCTGAAAAATTCAAGGCAATTACCGGTATAGAGCAAAGGAGGTATGTTACCGATGATTTGGTGTCTTCTGATATTGGTGCTATTGCTGCAGAAATTGCCATTAAGGATGCCGGAGTGGATCCTGAGGAGATCGACCAGTTGATCGTGGCGCAAAACTTCGGCGATGTAAGAAAAGGAACCATACAAACCGATATGGTTCCCAGCCTGGCTTCCAGGATCAAGCATACACTTGGGATCAAAAATCCATCATGTGTAGCATACGATGTAGCTTTTGGCTGCCCGGGATGGATTCAGGGCATCATACAGGCAGAAGCTTTCATCCGCTCGGGGCAGGCAAAAAAATGTCTGGTGGTGGCCACAGAAACCTTATCCAGGGTGATTGACATGCACGACAGGGACTCGATGATTTATGCTGATGGTGCCGGGGCTTGTATGATTGAAAGCAGGGAAAGTGAAAAACAGGAGGGAGTCCTGGCTCATAGCATGGCTTCCCATACCTTGGATGAGGCCCATTATCTCTTCCTCGGAAAAAGCAATATGAAAGGAACGGATTCGAAGGTACGGTATATCAAAATGCACGGCAAGAAGATATACGAATTTGCTCTCACACATGTACCTGCTGCCATGGAAGCAGCAATGGAAAAAGCAGGTGCCGATATCCATGAAGTAAAAAAAATCTTCATACACCAGGCGAATGAAAAGTTGGACTTTGAGGTTGTTAAAAGATTTTATCGTTTATACAAAATCAGGGAGATCCCTGAGAATGTCATGCCAATGAGTATCCAACTGCTGGGGAATAGTTCCGTTGCCACAGTGCCCACCTTATTCGACAGCGTTAGAAAAGGAAATAGTGAGGAGTACCATAAGCTTACCAAAGGAGATCTTATTCTGTTTGCCTCCGTTGGCGCAGGAATGAACATTAATTGTATTGCTTACCGGTATACAGGGGACTAGGTTCTGGGTTCAGGGTATGGGCAGTAGGCAGTAAACAGTAGACAGTAGACAGTCCTCATCCTTACTCCTTTGCTCTCTTCCAAAATATACCAAAATCCGGGGATGATTGAGCGATGGAACGATGGAACGACATAGCAGATTTAGCGAAGTATTTCTAAATTCTTATTCCTTGCTTCGTCTTCCGGTGTGAAACGAAGGAGGGCTCCTCTGTTCCTTTGTTCTCTATTCCTTCCTTTCCTGTGAGTAATTCGTCCTCAACCTATCGCTGTATCAATAATTTACTTCTTAACTTCCAGTTCCTAAGCGGGTTGGTTTAGTTTTTCTATCAATTCCTGAGCATCTAATCCAATAGCTGAAAAAGCAAACCACTTTTTGCCTAAGTCTTTTAAGGAAGCTCCAATATGATAGACTGTTTCCTCATCAATAATTATAAACCGATCTGTTGCCTTCATTTTGAACTGTTCGGATTTTCCGAACGGTTGTTTTCTCTTTTAGTTCACCTGACTGGAGGATGTGTTTTATATGCTCGCTAATATTTGCCTTGCTGCTATCGAAAAGACTGACAATTTGGAACTGTGTAAGCCAGATTGTATCATCCTCAATACGTACTTTTAATCTAGTGGAAGACTTATCCGCTTGATATATGATTATTTCATTTTTCATTGAAGGTTTCTATATCTATTAATACAGAAATTCCCAAAATGTCCCAGAAATAATTGGATTTTTTTGTGGACAGCGTCCGCCGTGCGCCTATGCTGAAGTTTCGAAGGGCGAAGGTGGCGACAGATTTATACGGTGTTGTCAATTGTAATTTATTCCTTCACTACTTTTTTAATTCCAGAATCACCATTTTCGTCTTTAACTTTACAAAAATACAAACCTTGACTTAAGGTGGAAATATCAATCTTATTTTCGTTTGATTTTGAAATTATTAATTGACCAAAGTTGTTGTAAATTTCCATTTGAGCAATGGTCGATTTTAATTTAACAGTTAAAATTCCTGTTGTTGGTATTGGATAAATGGAAAAGCTTATTAATGTGTTTTGATCTACAGCCAAAGTTGTTTGATTTTCATACCAGGCTATTTTATTATCGTCAAAGGAAGCAGAAAGCACATCCATATCTCCGTCTCCATCTATATCTGTGGCGTAAACCGATATTGCTCCATCTGCATTTGTTGTAATAATTTGTTGTGAACTAAAACTTCCTTGTCCGTCAGTATTTTCGTGCCAGGCAATTTTATCATCAGAAAGAGAAGCAGAAAGCACATCCATATCGCCATCTTCGTCTATATCGGCTGCGTAGACCCAATATGCTCCATCTGCATTTGTTGTAATAATTTG
>QMPN01000347.1 GCA_003648575.1 Bacteroidota bacterium | reverse complement strand
CCTGAAAGAGGTGCAAAACATTGAACATGACAGGCAGGTGCTTAATTTTAAGTTTGAGCGTCTGCTTAAGGATAAAAATGTTTTGAATTCCCTGCTGAAAAAGACCACCGAAGACTTGAAAAATGCTGTCGAAGCCCTCAGGTTCAGGGCTGAAGAGCTAAGCATACTTCTTTCAACTATCCCGGCTCTGGTTTACTTCAAAGACACCAATCTCAAATATATCCTTGTTAACAAATCATTTGAACGCTTTGTTAATCTTCCTTTCTTTGGCATACAGGGTAAAATGGTGGAAGAGCTAATTCCTGAGTATAAAACCAACAACTATGCTGAGATGGAATTGGAGGTGATCCATTCAGGGTTGCCCCTGTATAATATCGAGGAGAGCATAGAAAAAGACGGTAAGGAAGTATGGCTCACGACAAACCTGGCCCCTTATCGGGATAATGAGGGGGAGATCATTGGATTGGTTGGCATTTCATGGGATATCACCTTCAGGAAGAACTACGAAATTGAGCTTCAGGAAGCCAAAGAACAGGCAGAAGAAGGAACAAGGGCAAAAAGTGAATTCCTTGCCAATATGTCGCATGAGATACGCACACCCATGAACGGGATTATCGGCATGGCAGAGATCCTTAAACAGGCTAACCTGGGTGAACAGGAAAAGGAAAACCTCGATATCCTCATCTCATCAACGCGAAGCCTTTTGTCGCTGGTAAATGATATTCTTGACATATCAAAAATTGAAGCCGGAAAGATCGAACTCGAGATCGAAGACTTTGACATCAGAAACACCCTCAAGGATATTGAGAATATCATATATATCAAAGCAGAAGAAAAAGCACTTGACTACAAAACATTCATTAACCCCAATGTGCCAGAGTTCCTGTCGGGTGACCCCTCAAGGCTAAAGCAGATAATCCTTAACCTGGTAAACAATGCTGTAAAATTCACCCTGAAAGGACAGGTTCATGTATTCATTGATATTGTTGATGAGCACGATGACCTCGTAAAGATAATGTTCAAGGTTCACGACTCCGGCATAGGCATATCAGAAGAAGGAAAAAAACACTTATTTCAATTGTTCTCGCAGGTTGACAACTCCACTACAAAAAATTATGGCGGTACCGGCCTTGGCCTGTCTATTGCCAAACAGCTGGTCATTCTGATGAAGGGCGAAATTGGTATGGAAAGTGAACAGGATAAAGGGTCCATGTTCTGGTTTACAGCCTGGTTGGATAAAAGCAGCAGAACAACGGCCATCCCCGAACCACTTGACAAGGAACTTATTATTGATGGCGAAGCCTCGAAGGAACTTTATATCCTGTTGGCCGAAGACAATGAGATCAACCAGAAGATCATACAGTACAGTTTAACAAATGCCGGATATCAGGTCGATATTGCGAGGAACGGGCAGGAAGCCATTGATCTGTACCACCGGAATAACTATGACCTGGTGCTCATGGATGTACAAATGCCGATTTTAGACGGGTATGAAGCTACCGCCCATATCAGGGAGGTGGAAAATGTCATCATGAACGGTTCATCGCGAATCCCCATCGTAGCACTTACTGCCAATGCCATGAAAGGTGACCGCGAGAAATGCCTGGATGCCGGCATGGATGAATACCTGAGCAAGCCTTTCACACCAAACGACCTGATCGGGATTATCAGGAGTGTAACAGATTAAGTCCCTACTAATATTTTTCCGTACATTTGACATTTCTACAAACTTTCGCAACATGGAACTGCACTGGATTGAGATCGTTGCACTGATCGTAGCGGGGCTGATGGTTGGATTTATCAACACACTTGCCGGAGGCGGTTCCATTATTTCCTTATCAGTATTGATGGTGCTTGGCCTTCCTGCAAACGTTGCCAACGGCACGAACAGGATCGCCATTGCAGTTCAAACCCTCACAGCAAGCGGCAGCTTCAGACAACAGAAGGTACTGGATACCAGGAAAGGGATCATCCTGGGGATACCTGCAGTGCTTGGTTCCATTGTCGGAGCTTTAATCGCGGTTGATATCAATGAGGATTTTTTTGAAAAGGCCATAGCAGTAGTCATGCTGTTCATGCTTGTGTTCATCATCTATAAACCACAAAAATGGTTGTCGGCCAGGGATGAACTGATAAAGAAAAAAACCAGTGTATTCCAGATCATACTATTTTTCCTGATCGGTATTTATGGTGGATTCATTCATATGGGGATTGGATATTTTCTCCTTACTGCATTGGTTTTCAGCATTGGGTATGACCTGGTTAAAGCAAATGCAGTAAAGGTTTTTATTGTGCTTCTCTATACACCTGTCACTTTGATCATTTTCCTGATCTATGGCCAGGTAAACTGGGAATACGGGCTCACACTAACGGTTGGGAATGTATTTGGCGCCCTCATTGCATCACGCCTTGCAGTGAAGAAAGGTGTGAACTTCGTGCGCTGGGTGATCGTGGTGGTGATCCTGCTCACTTCAGGACACCTCTTCGGACTTTATAACATTAAAAAGCTGGCCGAATCAGCCATTTATGGCAGCAGGCCCGTTCAACAGGCCGAATGGGCCATGGTTGTGCATGGCGGAGCCGGGGGCGGCACACGTGAAAACATTTCCCCTGAAAAAGAAAAAGCTTATCTGGAAGCCATCAGGCATGCCCTCGACACCGGCAGCTTTATCCTTGAAAACGGTGGCAGCAGCATGGATGCCGTTGAAGCAGCAATAAGATATATGGAAGACAATCCCATTTTCAATGCCGGAAGAGGGGCTGTTTTTACTGAACTTGGCAACAATGAACTTGATGCATCCATCATGGACGGGAACGGCAGGAATGCCGGTGCCGTTGCCGGTGTTACAAACATCAGGCACCCAATAAGCGCTGCACGTATGGTAATGAGCAATTCTCCCCATGTTATGCTTATTGGTGAAGGCGCAGAGCAATTTGCTGCATCCCATGGTCTTGAGATCATGGATTCATCATGGTTCTTTACCCAAAGCAGGTGGAACAGCCTGCAACGAATTAAAGACATGGAGAAAGAACAAACCCAGAAGCATGGTACCGTTGGTGCCGTAGCCCTTGACATGCTTGGCAACCTGGCAGCAGGCACCTCTACCGGAGGGATGACTAACAAAATGCACGGACGTGTGGGAGATGCACCCGTGATCGGTGCCGGCACTTTTGCCGGCAACAGCACATGTGCTGTATCGGCAACAGGCCATGGGGAGTATTTCATCCGCAATGTGGTATCCTATGATATTTCAGCTTTAATGGAGTATGGCGGGCTTAGCCTTTCCGAAGCTGCAGACAGTGTCATTAATGGCAAGCTAAAACCCATTGGCGGCGGTGGCGGGGTCATTGCCGTCGACCACTATGGGAATGTCGCCATGCCCTTCAATACATCCAGCATGATACGCGCTTATGAAAAATCTGACGGCGAAAGCGGGATATTTATTTTTGAAATCGAATAAATATCCGTTGTATTCCTTTACATTTTGATCGTATTACCCTAATTTTGTTATATCATAACCAGAAAACCCATGAAAGAGAATAACCTTCTTTGCCCAAAATGCCGCAGTCAGCTGGTGCCCAACAAAAAGATAGTTTTGCTTGCAAAGCCTCCTGAAGGCCCTTCCGGCCTGCTTTTGCTCAGTCCGATACTGGGCGAATACTCGGCAACAACACATTCTGCCTTTAAATTAAACGATGGCGATAAGGTGGATATTTTTTGTCCGGTTTGCCATGCCCCCCTTGGTGATTACATGGATCATAAAAACCTGGCCAGGGTAATAATGGTGGATGATAATGGTGAAGAATATGATATCGTCTTTTCAGAGATCATTGGCCAGCATTCCACGTACAAGATCCAGGGTGATGACGTGGAATCTTTTGGGGAAGATGCTGATATATATACTAATTTCTGGGGAGAAACGCCAAAATATTGATTTACAATTCTGTATTTATACTGTACAATTTAGAATGTGATATTCGATATCCGATAT
>QMPN01000346.1 GCA_003648575.1 Bacteroidota bacterium | reverse complement strand
TGCATACTGCATACTGCCTACTGCCTACTGCCCACTGCCAACTTCCCCACGAGTTCCTCAAACAATACGATCAGGTCCTTCTCAGCTATGGCTGCAGTTTTCAGAATATCTGCAATGTTGGCTACAGCCAGGTTATCGGGATCGCATTCATCGGTGATCACTGAAACGGCTGCACAGGGCAGGTCCATATGCCTGGCGGCGATGGCCTCGGGTACGGTCGACATGCCCACAACATCAGCACCAATATTACGCAGATAGCGATATTGGCACGTGTTTCAAGCATTGGGCCGGGAAAGGCTACATATACTCCTTCATGTAAAGTGATGCCACGCTCTTTTGCTATATTCCGCATCAGGTCATTGATCTCCCGTGAATACGGCTCACTCATATCAGGAAAGCGTGGGCCGAGTTCATCATAATTGGGTCCTATCAGAGGATTATCTCCCAGCATATTGATGTGATCGGTCAGCATCATCAGGTTTCCCTTCGGGAAATCCATATTCATGGTACCACATGCGTTAGAAACCAATAAGGTGCTGATTCCCATCAATTTCATCACCCTGACAGGAAAAACTACTTCCTTCAGGCTATAACCTTCATAATAATGAAAGCGCCCATGCATGGCGATCACCTTCTTGCCAGCCAGCGTGCCATAGATCAGTTCTCCTTTGTGGAATTCCACAGTAGATACCGGGAAATGCGGAATGTCTTCGTAAGGGATAACAAGCTCAGTGTCGATGATCTCAGTTAATTTACTAAGTCCGGTACCCAGGATGATGCCGACTTCGGGAGATGTCATTCCGCGCTGTAACAGATAGTCTTGTGCTTCAAGGAGTAATTTCATTTTAATATGTTGTTAAATTTAGCTACCTCTCCCCCTGGCCCCCACTCCTGAGGAGAGGGGGAAAAGGGGGCCGGGGGGTTAAGGGGGTAAGATGCATAAACAACCCACCAAATATCTTTATTTGAAACGCAAAAATAGCAAGAAATATCGCCCTCTCATCAACACAGAGGATTTATGCACAAAAGCCTGTTAATTTCAATTCGGCACAATTTCTGTTTTCTAATAAAATTTAATATAGTTTTGTGCGTTGATATGTAAAAGTGGTAACACCTCTTTATTAAACCCTTAACACGAAAATAAGATGATCAAGAGAATCTTAAAAGTTACTTTTCTGCTGATGATCGCTGCCAGCCTGGGATCAGGAATGTCAGGATGTAAGAGCAAGAAAAAGCTGGCCCGCGAGCAGGCAGCCGCAGAATATGGCAGAAAAGTGGAGACCGCCAAGCATGACTTGCTGTCCATTATTAATGATGAAGGCAACATGAGTCTGCAGGAAAAAGAAAGCAAACTGCAAAGGGTCAAGGATATGAACCTGAATGAGCCGGAAATCCTTGCACTCATCCGCCAGGCAGAAGAGGTTATTGATGCCGAAAAAGAAGAAATGCGAAGAAAATGGGAAGAAGAAAATAAGAAAAAGACAGAGGCGACGAGCCTGTCCCTGGCCGATTATTTTGCATTGGTAGCAGGGGCGTCAAGCGTGGAGAATGCTAACATGAAGATCAATGAAGCACTGAAACTTTTTGCTACTCCCGAAACACCGGTATTGATTATCATCAGTAAGGAAGGCGACATAGTAGACTATGACAGGCCAACCACAGCTAAAAAATATTTTGAGTATCTCAAGGATCAAAAGAAGAACCTGAATGAGATCGATAATATTGAATACGATAATAACGGAAAGATCAAATTACTTGAACTTAATAAAAAGGATTATTAAACGATGAAACGATTAAGCCTGATTCTTATCATTTTGTCCGGTATGGCCTTTGGCTATACTGCACAAGCACAGACCGACATAAGCCCTGAGCGTAAAAAGGCTATCGACAGCCTTGCCATGGAAAAGATCCGTGACCTCGGAAAATACATCAGTATCATTGGAAACAAGCAAACACCTTTCTCTGAAGCCAAGAGGGTGATCGATCGCACCCTGGAACTCTTCGTAGAAGATGCCCAGATGGGTGTTTCCTCCCTTGCCAGGGATGAGGTTACCTATTATGGTATCAAGGAATACCTTGAGAGGCTGATGCTGCTCAACTACGACAAGGTAAAAATAGAATGGTTTAACATTCAATATATCAGCGATCTGGAGCTGCAACCTGACGGACGGTATGTGGGGGTGATCACCATCTTCCAGCGTTTTGAAGGCACCTCCGACGACGGCCTTGTATATAAAGATGTGACCAAAAAGGACATCACCGTATATGTTGAACGCAAGCAAACCCAGATACAGGGTAAGCTGATCGGATTCTGGGATGTGCTCCTGGGTGATATCCGGGTTGTTGAAACCACAAAATAATTTCTTATGTCGAAAATGACCCCCTTCCCGGCAATACTCCTCTTGCTGGTGCTGTTGCCATGGTATGCCCAAACGCAATCCATGGGTGAATTCAAGTATGACGAAACGGAGCTATATGCCGAGACAAAGCAGGTAAACCAGTTTTTCAGGAGATTTAACGGTGAAGAAGATAAACAAGGGGAACGACTCTATGCGAAAGATAAAGACTTCCGCACCTATAAGCTCCGCAAAAAATATGTGCCTGGCCTGTTTAACCTCGAAAACAGCATTCTGACTGACGCAGCCAAAGAAAATTTTTCTGCATTGGTACTGGATAAGGAGGATCCCACCTACCTGGATTTTCATGGCGGCGCATGGTTGTGTGAGCTGAAAACCGTTTTTACATACCAGGGTGTTGAAGATGAACTTACTATGTTCCTCGTACTTCAGGAAGAAGAGGTAGGGTCCAAATGGGTGATCGATGGAATATATTTCGAGCCATTTAATGACGTGCTGAAGCAACCGGATAACAGCAACTTCAACGACAGCAAATTTCTTCACCCTCTGAGCCATGAACTCGGATTCATGAATATGTTCAGGGTTTTCAACGAGAGCGACAGCCTGGAATATTTCGGAAATAGGGAATTCAAGCCTGATTACTTATCTTTGTTTTTTTACGAGATCAAGAAAGGGAGGCTGGAGTATAAAACGGTTAAGGACCTGAAGTTCCATTTTTTCCAGATCGATGGATGGTACTTCGAACTCACTTACTATAACCGTGACGGGTATAATAGCGGATGGCTCATCTCCAACCTCCTGGAGATTGACGAAAAGAACAGGGATATCCTGCTCAACTATATATACCATGAGTAAAGTTTACTGCTTATTCGTATTATTTTTCTTTTTTGTTGCTCCAGGCGCCGGCCTGGCACAGGATGATGTTAGCCCGGAAAAGATAGCTGAGTATAAAGCCAATGTACAAAGCCTGGTCGACTTCCTCGAATATTCCTTCAATACTCTCGGGAACCCAAAAACTTCTGCCAGGGATAAGGATGTGATCATCAACCAGAGCTATTCCAAGATCTTTCGCGATGCGGATGTGCAGATAGAAGATGACCTTGACGACGACAGGGTGACCCTCATCAACAAGGATGTTCAGGCTTATCTGAAGGATATCGATTTTTTCTTTTCTGAAGTAGAATTTGCATTGAATGTGAGCAGCATTGACCAGCATTTCACAGCAGATAAAGAGTTATACTTTCTTGTAACACTTACACGTACCCTGACCGGGATCACGATAATGGGTGAAAATGTATCTTCCAACAAGGAACGTTTTATTGAGGTCAACTTCGATGATGTAACACAGGATCTAAGGATCGTATCAATATATACTACCAAGATCGACGAAAAAGATGAACTCTTCGCCTGGTGGAATTCCATGCCGGAGGCCTGGCGTCATGTGATCGGTCATGAAGCCATCATCACAGATACGATTCGTCTCTCCAACGTAATTGAGATTAACGACACCATGGCCATTGCTCAGTATTATGGCATGAAGGTAGTCCCTGTCGATACTATCCTTGTATTTGATGGCGACACCATGCACATTGAAGAAACAGATACTATTGAAGGCTTATTCCTCGATACCCTCACT
>QMPN01000345.1 GCA_003648575.1 Bacteroidota bacterium | reverse complement strand
GAGAACGCTCACCGTATTGCAACATACGCTGAGGTTTCACGTAGAGCACTACGTAACACAGCCTGGTTAAGTCAATACCTTGCTAACAGATTCATTGAAAAATGGGTTAAATTGCTTAACACACAGGTATTGGTTGGTGATGGAATAGGTGAAAACCTTGACGGTGTCGTTAATCAAGCAACAGCATATGCAGCTGCAGGTGATTATACCAACACTATCCCAACAGGTGAATCAACATTGATTGATGCTGTAATAGCAATGAAATCACAATTGTATGATACAGCCAATGTAATGGCAAATGCTTGTTTCGTTAGTCCTGTTACACATTATCAATTGACAGTACAAAAGACAACAACACGTGCTTATGCTTACGACCAAACATTGGCGCAGGTTGATGAAAACGGTATTTGGAGAATCAACGGTATGGCACTTGTTATGTCAAAAGACATTCCAAACGGTGATGCCTTGATTGGACTTATTACTCCGAACGTTCTACAACTGTTGATGAATGGTGGTTTGGATATGGCTACAACACAATCACATTCAACTAACTTTGTTGCCTCATTGGTAGCATTTAGGTTCGAGGCTGATGTATTGTTTCCTATTTATCGTCCTTACGCATTTATCACAGGTACTTTGGCAACTGTACAGGCAGACATAACTGCATAACAAACTAATTTGTTCATCTCTAGGTGGGGCAGGTTGTCGATAATCTGTCCCACTATTTAAACTTGTGTTATGATAAAACTTGTAATAATTAAATTCGTAGGTCAAACAGGATTGTTAAAAATCGGTGTTGTTGTCAATCGTAATAAAAAGACGGCTGAACATTGGATTACAAACGGTTGGGCGAAACGAGTTAAAAAACCAAAGAAAAATGTCGTTAAATCTGATAACTAAAGATGATTTTGTAGGTTTTCGCAACATTGATTTCAAACAATCGAATGACGGTTTTGATGTTTATTCAGAACAGGCTGAGGTTTTAGTGTTAGTTGATTTGTTCGGTCAATCGATGTATGATGATATGTTAGCAAATCCAACAGAGCCTAAATATCTGACACTGATTGATGATTATTTAAAGGCAATGATGCGTGGTTTTTTCTATTATTATTTCACGATTGACCGTGAATCATATTCGACAACAATAGGTGAGTTTGAGGCATCGTCTGAAAATGCGGTGCGGAATCGTTCAAGCAGAAACAAAAAAATAACTGATGCTTGGAATTCAGGTTTGAAACAATATTATTTATGCGAGGTATATGTGAATGACAATCTTGATGTCTATACATTGTACACAGAAACAAAAATACGTACAGCGTTAAATGTTTGGGGCATCGCTTACAATACAAATGTAAGTTATGGCATACCATGTTCACATTCAGATTGGTTTATCAGAGGAAAACGATGTTGACAATATATGAAGCCATAGAATCAATAGTGATTGACATCAATAATGATGGTGTGCAATTAAATTATCTTGACGGTAGCGCAAAAGAGGTACAACAGCGATTAATTGATTGGTCAAAAGACCCTGTAATGAAATCGCAGAAATACCCTTGCTTGATATTGTTTACACCTGTTGAAACAGAATCGCAACAGGACGCATTAAACAACGATACAGCGACAGTTAATTTAATTATTGCGACTGATACAGAAAAGACTTATACAACGTCAGAACGCAAGGAATTGATTTTTACGCCTACGTTGTGGGTATTGTACGAAATGATTTTGGCTTACATACGATTGTCACCTTATTTCAATGTCGATTCATCGGGCAGATTATCGCACACACGAATTGACAGATTTTATTATGCTTCGACACCTGCACACGAACAAAATGTATTTAGTGCGGTGTTAGATGCTGTTGAATTAAGTAATTTATCATTATCAATTAAACAACCTGCCGAACGTCCCTGCTATTTGGATTTGGTTGATAAATATGTACGTAGGGTAGTTAATGACGGTGGAACAATTGAAGCCGTTGAGTGTTTACGAGAAAAAATAAAAAACTATGAGTAGTTGTTATCCAATACAAGTGTCAGGCGTTGGCGCATGCCCTTTCAACTTACAGATTTTGCGTAGATTCGCTTTAGTTCCATTATTGGACTCTAACGGCGAAGTGAACAAAGTAACAAACATTACCGAACTTACTAAACTATTTATTCAAGGTAAATTCGATGAATCGGAAGCGTTAGACCGATATTATTCTACGCCATTACTTGAGAACGTAGAGCAGCCACGTGCTGAAACAACGTTTTTTGAGTATAACAGCGGCAACAAGGCACGTGTGAAACAAGGCACGAGAACCTTCACAGGTTGGTGGCCTGATTCAGACCCACAATTCCTTGAACGTATGCAATCATGGTATAGTCAGGAATTTGGATTCTTTGGCATTGACAAATGGGGTAATTTCGTTTATTCACAGAATTTGCAAGATGATGGCGATGAAGCATTATACCCTATTCCTATCGACGGCAATAGTTGGGATGTGAACATGGTTACAGCATCGGACACAGACCCATATTACATTATGGCGCAATTCGATTACAAACAAGATTTCAATGATGCAGCGATTCGTTACGCTGACATCAAAAGCTTGGACTTCGACGGCAGAACCAGTGATTTCTACGGATTGATGAAACTAACACCAACTGTACCTGCGGGAACTGTTGCAGGTGTAACAACAATTGTTAATGTAAAAACGGATTATGATGTTGCAGTAAGTGGTTTATTGTTTAGTGATTTCATTTTGTATGATGTAACAGCAGATACTGATTTAAACGTATCAGCAGCCGTTGAGGACGTGAACGTACCGGGTAAATACACACTTACAAGTGATACAACCGTACAAACTAATACGACACGAGTTACTGTATTCAAGGTTAAATACCAAACAGGAACAATTGAGTTTGTTGTAGCATAATGGATGCCATTGGCACATTAGCGACTAAGTTAGGAAATTTCTATGTGAATGAAACTATTAGGAAAATCCTA
The DNA here is from genome assembly GCA_003648575.1 of Bacteroidota bacterium. Next base: position 1,016 of record QMPN01000345.1, on the reverse strand, counting down.
AACACTCAGAAATACCAAGAGGATATACCTGACATGATTAAGTCCCGCTTGAATGATAGTGGGACTTATTCAACAGGTGAACAAATAGCGACATACGCAAGTTTAAGTCCTGATGTTTATTCACGTGTCACGATTGGTTTGAAAAAAATGAAAGGTCAAACAACAAAACACGTAACATTAAAAGACACAGGTGCGTTTCACAACACATTTGCATTACATCCAAAAGCGTATGAATTTACAATTGATTACAATGAGGATAAACCTGATGGTAAAATATCCGAAACCGTAGAGTTGGACAATGTGTTTAATTTAAGTGAAAAGGAATTGATTGAATTGAGAACAATGATTTTACCTGATTTTATTGAGGAATTTAGAAATGCAATTTTATAAAATATACAACAGTTTGGAAACTTTGCCAATCTATAATTTTGACAAGGTGCAACAAAATAATGATTTGCGTTTTTTGTTACGGTTAAAAAACTATGACCGTATGCCAAAAATGAACAAATGGTTAATGCGTGACCTGTTGCGTATTTATAAACATCTGATGTCAGACTATTCAAATAAAGAGAACCGTGTTCTAAGCGCAAAAAAACGTGCAATCAAGGCAATAACTGAATTAACTATCAATATTGCAAACAACAGTCATGACGCTGATAAAATACACAAAGCAAGTGTGTTTCTCCGTGCATTGATGATTGACACAACTAAGGATGAACTGTTAAGGAATACTGAATGGTTGGAAACAGCCGAACAACGTATGTTAATGACACATATTAAAATCGCTATTAAAAAATACAAGGAACAGGTTGATAAAGTTGCAAATGCAAAAAAAATCACAATTCAAGAGCAACAGGCACGTTTAGAATCAATGTTAGGTATCAACATAAACGTAAAACAATGTTCAGTTAAACAATGGGAAGCGTACATAAAAGAGGTCAATAATAAATCACAAATTCTGAACTAATGGCACAAGGAACACCCATATCGTATGATGACATTATTAGTCCAGATGT
>QMPN01000344.1 GCA_003648575.1 Bacteroidota bacterium | reverse complement strand
GTAGGCTGTAGAAAATAGCCAACGAATTTAAAATTTAAAATTAAAAATTTAAAACTACAAGCCCAACCTAGCACCTTCTATTCGTATTTCAACACGTCTGCCGGATTACTATTTGCCAGTTGAAATGCCTGGAAAATAACTGTTAGCAACGAAAGCCCCAGGGTGATCAACAAGGTTATCAGTATTGCCAGGATGCTAATATCAATGCGATATGCGAAATTCTGCAGCCAAACCTCCATGGCCCACCAGGCAAAAGGAAATGCAATGATATTGGCCAGGAGCACCCACTTCAGGAAATCCAAAGCGAGCTTGATGGTAATACTGTGATTGTCTGCACCAAATACCTTTCTGATCCCGACCTCCTTGCTTTTTTGTCCGGTGGAATAAGATGCGAGGCCCAGCAAACCCAGGCAAGCTACGATAATGGCAAGGAAGGCGAAGTAAATAAAGATCTGCCGGAGGCCGGATTCTTCCCTGTAAGCTTCTTCTATATAACTTTCAAGAGAAAAGTATTCGAAGGATTCATCAGGGAACATGATATCCCATTCCTTCTGGATCATTTCCATCGTTATGCGGGTATCCGTCTCATGAAGATGAACCGATAGATTGTAAAACCCATTCCAGGGTATCTGCGTGATCAATAATGGCCTGATATCTTCGTTCAGCGGGGCATAATGGTAATCCTGAATAAGCCCGATCACTTTCATTTCTATACCCCGGCTTATGCTTTTACCGATCGGGTTTTCCCAACCCAACTGTTTTGCAAGGGTTTCATTTATAAGGATGTTGACTGTATCCATTCCCGATTCTTTACTGAAGCCTTCGCCCTGTATTACAGGAATCTCCATGATATTCAGATAGTCGTCATCAACATCCATCACATGGATCATTATTGGCTCTGCCAGCCCCTCGGGCATATATCCATTCATGGTCAGCCCCCGGCCGGGAATGCCGGTAGATGCTCCACAGCTTATAACCCCCGGTATCCCAATGATCTTGCTTTTAAATGCCTTATATCCTTCCCGGGCCCTGTCGGTTGTCAACGGAATGACATATATATTCTCTTTTTCAAACCCGAGCGGTTTATCCTGAAGAAACCTGATCTGTGATTGGATCACCAGCGTGCTGAAGATAAGGAAGGCTGAGATCAGGAACTGTAGCACCACCAGGATATTCCTGAAGACCGGTTTGCCTTTTTGTTGAACAAAGTTTCCCTTTATGACCCTGATCACCTGGAAGCGGGACATAAAGAATGCCGGGTAACTGCCTGCCAGTACGCCTGTAAAAATCACCATCAGGAGAAATGTCGACAGGACGATGACACCGGATTGGTCAAATAGATGCAACTGCCTTCCGGTCACAGTGTTGAACAAAGGTTGGAATAACTCCACAAGGATCAATGCAAATACAAGTGCCAGCAGGCTGAGAAAAACCGACTCCCCCAGGAACTGCCGGATGATTGTACTACGGCTTGCCCCGCTCACTTTACGGATACCAACCTCTTTAGCCCGCTGCACAGACCTGGCAGTTGACAGGTTCATGAAATTGAAGCAGGCAATCAGAAGGATAAAGATTGCAATACTTGAAAACACAAACAGGTTCGTTAGCCTCCCCTTACCTTCCAGTCCGTAATCTTTGCCGGAATATAAGTGAACTTCATCCAGGGGCTGCAGGATCAGGCTTAATACAAAACCATGTTGCCTGTATTTGTAGTTGATGTATTTCTCCATGAAGCCTTCAAAACGCTCTTGCATATCCATCGGACTACTGCCCTTTGCAAGCAGAATGAAAGCAGTATAGTTCCATCCGCCATCCCATCCCAGGTAGGCATTCTCCTTCTGGTAAAGGGTAGAAAAGGAAATGACAGCATCAAATTGTATGGTGGAATTTGGCGGAGGATCGGCTATAACGCCAGTGACCTTCAGGTGCTCTTCACCATTATAGCCGATGATCTCACCGATGGGATCTGCGTCGGCGAATATCTTTTTCGCCACCTTTTCAGTCAGTACTACAGACCTTGGTTCTGCCAGGCAGCTATTTGGATCGCCTGCCAGAAGTTCGAATGATAAAATATCAAAGAGTGTAGAATCAGCGTAGGTAATATCACTTTCGTAATAGTTCTTATCATTAAATGAAAAATAAGCTTCGTGAGGGTTTGAGAACCTCACCATAGATACTGCTTCCGGGAAGTCCTGCACGATACTCACACCGACTGCCGAGGTGATGATGCTTGAATAGTCAACATTTCCGCCCTTCTCCTGCTGAATAACTACCCGGTAAATTTGATCCCCTTGCTCGTGAAAATTGTCGTAACTCAACTCATGAATAATATACTCGGTGATGAGCAGCGTCGCAGCCATTCCTATTGCCAGCCCCAGGATGTTGATTGCCGAGAATAGTTTATTGCGGAATAAGTTCCGTATTGCAACGACGATGTAGTTTTTGAACATTAGGTAAAGTATTTAGGGTACCCTTTTTTATTCATATTTAAGTGCTTTTACAGGATCAGTCAGGGCAGCACGTAAAGCCTGTGATGCCACAGTAAGCAATGCTATCAAAAATGAAATGATCGTTGCTAATGGCAGTATCCAAAAGAACTCTGTCCATGTGATTGTAAAAGCAAAGTTTTCTAACCAGGCATCCATCATTATCCAGGCTGCCGGCCAGGCAATGATGTTTGCAATCAGTACCCACTTTGTAAACTCGAGTGTTAACATGAAAATGATATTTCCAACGGAGGAACCCAGTACTTTTCTGATCCCGATCTCCTTGGTTCGCTGTTCAGCTGTATAAGAAGCCAAACCCAGCAAGCCCAGGCATGCAATAAAGATGGCGATAAGGGCAAAATACATGAACAATCTGCCCATTGCTTTTTCCGATCCATATAATTCTTCAAATTGCGAGTCAAGCATGAAATAGTCGAAAGTGAATGATAATTCGAGATCTTCCCATTTGGATTGTATCCTCTCGATTGCTTTGCCCGGATCCCCGGGATTTAACTTGATGATCATATAGTTGGGATCATTGGTATTCATCATGATCAGGGCCGGTTCGACAGCTTCGTGCAAGGACTTAAAATGAAAGTCCTCTACCACTCCTATAATTTCATGGGGAAAGGTAGTGTCCTGTCCGAATGAGAGCATGCTCTTACCAATCGGCTCTTCCCATCCCAACTTGTTCATCAGGGTTCTGTTGATCAGGATCCTGTTGGTATCAGTGGCATTGCCCGGATCAAAGTCTCGGCCATATATCAGCCTCATTCCCATGGTCTCGACAAATCCGAAATCACAGTCCATATTATATATGATCCAGGGAGCATCCCTGTCGCCCCCTTCCGGGATATAACCTGTTCCGTTAAGGCTTCTGCCTGGAATACCGGAAGAAAAGGAAACACTTTTCACACTGGGAAGGCCTGTAAGTTCATGGTCGAATACCTTGATCTTATCCCTGAGTCTTTCGGAACGTAAGGGGATAATAACGATATTTTCTTTTTCAAAGCCCAGACGTTTTGTCTGCAGGTATTCCATCTGCAAATAAACGATACCGGTACATATAATCAGTATTATGGATATGCTGAACTGAAAAACTACAAGGATATTTCTCAGATGGAATTTTGACTTGCCGCTCCGTGTAAAGGAACCTTTGATCACAGCAATGGGTTTGAATGACGACATATAGAATGCCGGATAGCTGCCAGCCAATATGCCAATGATAAACAACAAGATGATCAGTCCAATAATCATATATGGCGTAAAAAGCGTTGCAAAGCCCAATTCCAGCCCTGTCAGGTTATTAAATACTGGTAGTGAAAGTTCAACGAATATCAATGCCAGGATCATAGCCAAAATGGCAAGTAGCATGGATTCGCCCAGGAATTGTGTGATGATCTGTTTTCGCCGGGCACCGCAAACCTTGCGCATTCCAACTTCTCTTGCACGGCCTGCCGAACGGGCTGTGGCCAGGTTCATGAAGTTGATACAGGCAATGATCAGTGCAAAAAATGCAATAGC
>QMPN01000343.1 GCA_003648575.1 Bacteroidota bacterium | reverse complement strand
GTGAAGGGATTCGGGATGGGCTTCGATGTGGGGGTATCATATATACATACAGAAAAAGGTCATTCCAACGTTAAATACAGGCGACTCTGCCAGCAACGCTATGAGCCCTATAAATTTAAAGTAGGGGTCTCGCTGATGGACTTTGGTTATATCAGGTTTACTGATGAAGCCAGAAAGTATCAGTACGAAAATGTATCAGGTTCCTTCGAACAGGTCGACACCCTGACACCCTATTATAATAACCTCGAATTTATTACACAGGATGTGAATTCCCGATTTTATGAAAATCCGGAAGATGCCCTGGAATCTCAGAAGTTTAATATGTACCTGCCAGCCAGCCTGGGGGTACAATTCGACTATCATTATGTGAAAAACTGGTATGTCAGTGCTTCTATGAGCCTCCCCATCAATTTTGCAAAGAGCCAGGTGCGTGCACCCGCTAATTTCATGGTGGCACCAAGGTTAGAAACTCAGGTATTTGAAATGGGAATGCCTTTTACATTATATGATATGCGCCACCCGATGCTGGGAGCTTATATGCGCTTCTATAATTTTACTGTGGGAACCGACAACCTGGCCGGCTTCCTGAACCTGACGAACCATTATGGCTTCAATTTCTATTTCTCTTTCAAGATCAACTTCATCAAAAACCGCTGTAAGAAGAAACTCCCCCGTTTCTGTGTAGTGGATGATTTCCGATTTAGATAGTGGCTCGGACTTTGGAGTTGGCAATTTTACCCCATGATTCTCACAATCACTTATCCACTATGCACAAGAACAGTGAAACAGTGCCCGCCTTCGCTAACCGCGTGCCGCCATAGCTTCAGCGGTGGCGCAAGCTTCGGCGGATAAAAAAACAGTGAAACCGTGGAGCAGTGAAACCGTGAAAAATCACTTCTTAATCCCTGCGATCTCTTCAAGCATATCGGTGGTGAGTGATTTTGGCCTTTCAAGTGGATACATGAGTGCACGGTCCCAGATAATATTCGTTGCTATACCTATTGCCCTTCCAATACCGAAGAGTACCGTATAGAAATCGTATTCCCTGACACCATAGTGCCATTGGATCACACCTGATTGTGCATCCACGTTTGGCCATGGATTCTTCGCCTTGCCATGCTCCATCAGTATGGGTGGAACCACTTTATAGAGCATATCGACGTATTTAAAGAGTGGGTCATCCTGGATATACTTCAGGCTAAACTCCCTTTGCAGGGTATACCTGGGGTCGGTTTTTCTCAGAACGGCATGTCCGTATCCGGGAATAACGAATCCGGCATTCAAGGTATCCCAGACATATTGTTTGATCTCATCTTCTGTGGGCTCGGCACCGCCCATTTTTTCCATGAGTTCCTGTAACCACCTCAGCACTTCCTGGTTTGCAAGTCCGTGCAGCGGGCCTGCAAGCCCGTTGATCATTGCCGATGTAGACAGGTAGATGTCCGACAGGGAGCTGGCTACCAGGTGGCCCGTATGAGCACTCACATTACCACTTTCATGATCGCTGTGCAGGATGAAATGCAATCTCGACACATCATCATAGGGCTTGTCGATGCCCATCATAAAGGCAAAATTCCCGCCCAGGTCAAGATTAGGGTTAGACTGGATACGCTGGCCATCTTTATACAGTTTGGAATAGATATAGGTGGCGATCTCCGGCAACTTGGCCAGAAGGTTCAGCACATCTTCATAAGTGGGTTCCCAGTAATCTTCCTTTTTCAGGCCGGCAAAGTACTTTTTAGTGAAGAAAGATTCCCTGTGCATGGTGAGGATGGCGGAAGAGAAGATGGTCATGGGGTGGCTGCAGCATGGAAATGCGTCGATCACCTCATATACATAACGCGGAAGTATCCTTCGCTTGCTAAACTCATCAACAACGTCAGCCACTTCTTCTTGATTGGGTATGTCGCCGGTCAGGAGGAGAAATACCAGACCCTCAACGTAGGGCATCTCAGCGCCCCTGGGTTTAGGCAGTAACTCAAAAACTTCTTTCAGGGTGTACCCCCTGTATCTGATCCCTTCGTTTGGGTCGAGATAGGAGATGTCGGTGACGAGGCTTTTCAAACCCCTCATTCCTCCTAGCACCTGCGAAACGGTAACCTCATCAACAACTACATCGCCATATTCTTTCAGCAATTTAGCGGTACGTGGTCTCCATTCTCCAATTTTTTCTTTGAGCCTTTCTTTCAGTACTGACATATTTCCTCCTCACTTTCTTTCGAAAGCATTGTTTTACATATTTTCGATAATGGCGCTTCCAAATTCTGAACATTTCAGCAATGTGGCGCCTTCCATCATTCTGTGATAATCGTAGGTGACCCGCTTCTGGCTGATGGCTTTTTCAAGTCCTTTCCAGATCAGGTCATGAGCTTCAATCCATCCCATATATTTCAACATCATGCTCCCCGATATAATAACTGATCCCGGATTCACCTTGTCGAGTCCGGCATATTTGGGCGCTGTGCCATGCGTAGCTTCAAAGATCGCATGTCCGGTAACATAATTGATGTTGGCTCCCGGTGCGATCCCGATTCCTCCGACCTGTGCGGCCAGCGCATCTGAAAGGTAATCCCCATTCAGGTTCATGGTCGCAACCACATCGAATTCGGAAGCCCTTGTCAGGACCTGTTGCAGGGTGATATCTGCGATGGCATCTCTGATCAACAGCATGTTTTTCCATTTGCCTTCGCCATGGGTGGGAAGCAGTTTCATTGCTTCTTCAACTTCTGCCCGTACGCCGGCCTTTTGTGAATCAGTCATCATATGATAACCCGGTTCGATCTGTTTCGCATTATCTTCGAGGGAGATGCTTGCATTTTTTTCAAGGTTTCCGAGGATCCAGCTTTCCCTTTCGGTGACTACCTGTCCGCGGAACTCATTCTTGGCCAGTTCATAACCCCAGTTCTTGAAGGCCCCTTCGGTAAACTTCATGATGTTACCCTTGTGTACCAGGGTTAAAGAGCGTCGTTTTTCTTCAAGTGAATATGCGATGGCGGCACGGATCAACCTGTAAGAGCCTTCCCTGGATATCGGCTTCACGCCAACACCTGATGTTTCCGGGAAACGGATATTGTCGACACCCATCTCATTTCTGATGAAATCGATCACCTTTTTCACTTCCTCGCTTCCTTCCTGCCATTCTATCCCGGCATAAATGTCTTCTGTATTTTCCCTGAAGATCACCATGTCGACATCTTCGGGTTTTTTTACGGGAGAGGGTACGCCATTGATGTATTTCACCGGTCGCAGGCATACATAAAGGTCGAGGATCTGCCGCAGTGCTACATTGAGTGAGCGGATTCCACCACCGACAGGTGTTGTCAGGGGGCCTTTGATCCCTACCAGGTATTCATTGAAGGCATCGATGGTTTCCTGAGGAAGCCAATCGTTATACCTGTTGAAAGCATTCTCTCCTGCATAAACTTCTTTCCATTCTATCTTGCGTTTTCCGCCATAGGCTTTTTCTACCGCCGCATCAAATACCCTTACTGAAGCTGCCCAGATGTCTGGTCCGGTACCGTCACCTTCGATAAATGGTATAATAGGCCTGTCGGGAACCTGTAGTTCATTATTTTCTATTCTTATCTTTTCTCCCATAGTGAAATTAAATTAAGCGTCGCTAATTTACAAAAATCAGCGTTACATTTAAGAGGTATAACTATTTATAGGTATTTCTAAATTATTCGCTATGATTGAAACGCATCATTCCGGCCATTGTTCAACCAGCACAGGACTTTTAGTGTTTTTATTAACAATTTTTAAAATTCTGACATGTTTAATAAGTGTATATTTGTTTTGATAATCAAGATAAACTAGAAACTATGGAAGAGCAAAAAAATCAGGAAAGCGGGCAATCAGGTTTCCCGAATCAAAATCCTCAGTTCAAGAAGAAGGATGAAGGCAGCCTCATTGCAGGTTTGATACTAATCGCATTAGGTGTGATATTCCTTGTGATCCGCTATGTGCCCCGTATCGATTTTGGTGATCTCTGGCCGGTGATCCTTATTGTGATCGG
>QMPN01000342.1 GCA_003648575.1 Bacteroidota bacterium | reverse complement strand
ACCGTCTGCTCGTCAGTTATACTTGTGATAAAATATAGTCCAGCCGGTAAATCTGAAATATTAAAGGTATTCAAACCTTCCGTAAAGTATATTTCCATTCGGATTCTACCAGAAACATCATAAACCTTTATAATCCCTGAGTTTAAACTTTCCATATGCAGTAAATCATCAGCCGGGTTCGGGTAGATGCTGTGTCCTGTGTCCGGAGATTCATGGATTCCAACGATAAGATCAGAGCTCTCCGATTGCAATACATATTTTGTTTCGTTATCCTGCACCCAGGCGACCACCTGAAGGTCATCATATTCTTCAATGAAAGTATCTCCTAATCCGGCAGATTCTGTTATAGACACGTTTTCATCTACTTCAAGACTGAGTAGATTTCCATCAGGTCCCGGTAACATCTTCATCAATACATTGTGAAACTCTGTTTCCCCATTGGTCCCAACATTGTTGTATGTTGTTTTCTCAACAACGGCGATATAAACAGCAGCATCAAGGATATTAATCGTTGGTGTAAAATCCAGATTAACCGTTATATTGTTCCCGTCAAAGAAATAGTATAAAAACATATCCATGTATGCCACCTCATCAGCGGCTGCATTGAAAGCTAACTGGCTGAAGGAATAACCACTTCCATAAACACCATTAGAATAAAAATCCGGCACTCCGCCAACATTATAATACTCTGATCTGATACTATCATCAACAATATAATATGGGTCGCCGGGTGGTGGCCAATAAACCTGATATTTTACAAGGCTATAGTTGCCTGTGTTATTGGCCAACACTCCATCAATCTGCTCGTTAGCACCTTGGCAAGGAGAGCAGGTAGAACTCGTAAAAACCTCAAAGAAAGGCTTTCGTTCCACCGTCTCGGAGGCAATACTTATATCCCTGTTTAATATATTGTTCTCCGGAGCCGGGTCATCATGACCATTAACCTTAGATATCCTTAAACTCAAGTCATATATAATTGCTAAGGAGAAGGTGTAGGGTATATCATGCGTAAATTCATAAGTTGCGTTATATGCAACATTGATATTCTCGACCAGATAGGGGTCGCTGTCAACGCCATTCACCGAATAAACAGCTTCGAAAGAAGTCACTTCATTTGCACCATAGTTTTTAAAAGTACCTTCAAATGAAAAGGCATCATTTACCAGGCCGTATTCAGGAAAAACAAATTCCTGCAATGCAACGTCATTTTCAAGTAGTCTTCTGACGATGAAATTATCCACATTCCACCAATCTGATTCGCCTGTTGGCGAAACATATCGAATTGCAATTTTGACTGTTAGCCCGGCATAATCATTTAAGCTGATGGAAGGGAAAATCCACTCATTATTCCCATAAGGCCAGTTTACTCCTGAAGCAATAACCATCGCTTCATCATCTTCCTTCCAGATAGTATCCCATGTTGAGCCTCCATCAGTGCTTATATATACAAACACATCTCCCCAATCCATGGTCACCATCCTGTAAAAGGAACCCATCATATCCATTGCTACTTCCAGGTTGCCTGTGGCAGGCAATTCAATTTCCGGACTGATAAGCCATTCATCCTGGTTATCGCCCGTTACATAGACGGTTGCAAATTCATTATCACGGTGGAACCAGTGAGAATAATAAGAATTTCCCGGGCCTTCAATTACAGACCAGCCCTCAGGAAGCCATGTTGAAAAGTCTTCATTTATTAATTCTTCCCCGGAAAGATTAATGGAAAAAACAATAGCAATAAGGATTACATAGATTTTCTTCATAATTTCACTATTTAGCAATTTAGTTTGGACAACTAAGGTATAAAAAAACAAGATTGGTATGAGGAAGTAATAAAATAAGCTAAAAGCCAAATCTGAATAACGCTAGGCACTTTAGCAGATCCCTCCTTCGTCGGGATTAGTTCGACTATGGCATCTTAATTCGCTTCTCTCTTAATATGCCAGTCTCACTAACTTTAGGCACTTTAGTTCACTTTAGGCACTTCAAACTAAACAATAGCAACCCTTGTACCTCCATCATCAATACCCAGTTTATCGGCACTGGTGATGATGGTGTCTTTACCGGTATGTTCCACGAAGTGGATGGCCGCACGTACCTTGGGTGCCATGCTGCCTTCTGTGAATTGTCCTTCTGCGAGGTACCGCCTGGCTTCGGCAACCGACATACGGTCGATGGCCTTCTGCTGTGGGGTATTAAAACTCACATAAACTTTCGGCACATCGGTAAGGATAAAGAACTTATCGGCATTGATCTGTGATGCCAGCAAAGAAGATGCAAGATCCTTGTCGATCACGGCATCGATGCCCCTCAGCTCATTTTCTGCAGCATAATAGGAGGGGATACCTCCACCACCCACAGCGATCACGATCTGTCCTTCGCGGGAGATCTTACGGATAGTATCCACATTACTGATCACAAGAGGTTTTGGAGAAGCAACCACTTTGCGATACCCCCTCCCCTGCGGGTCTTTAGCAAATTTCGAATCCGTCAGTTCAGCGATCTTATCAGCCTCCTCTTTAGTGTAATAAGGGCCAATTGGCTTGGTAGGGTTCTGAAAGGCCGGATCATCCTTGGTTACCAGTACCTGCGTGATGATGGATATGATATCGCGGTCCATTTCATGGGCACGAAGAACATTCCTCAACTGCTGTTCGATCATATAACCGATGAAGCCCTGTGAATATGCCACGCAAATATCAAGGGGCATATCGGGCAATCCAAAATGCTTATGCCCGGCATTGTTGGCCAGGAGAATATTTCCAACCTGTGGCCCGTTGCCATGGGTGATCACCAGGTTGTAATTATTTTTAAGCAATAAAAGCAAGCGCTCGCTGGTATAGCGTGAATTTTTTTCCTGCTGTTCTATGGTCCCTTCTTCACCTGCTTTCAACAAGGCGTTACCGCCAAATGCTACAACTGCTAACCTTTTCATATCCGTTAATTTTAATCATATAATTCCTCGTGGCTTGCCGCGAGGTTCCTAATAATCTCTCCTGCCAGCAGGGGAGATGTCGCGCCATAGGCGTGACAGAGGGGTAAAACTATAAAATATAACAGATATAGTGACCGCTTATTGTTAATTTTTCAAGAATAATCTATATTCGCTATTCAAAGGGCTTTTCATGATAGGGTTTATACGCAAATCAGACAATAAAGCTACACACATAAAGACCATTGGGCTTCTCGCCGGCTCGTTGTTGTTCATCTATTTTCTTTTCTTTGCCAATCTTGAACCTGAACAACCTGCTGTCAGCGCCACCCTTGCCGTAGCCCTGTTGATGGCCGTATGGTGGATTACCGAGGCCATCCCGCTGGCAGTGACTTCCCTCCTGCCGGTTGCCCTTTTTCCCTTACTAGGGATCATGGACGGAAAAGATGTTTCAATCACATATTTCAATCATGTGATATTTCTTTTCATTGGCGGATTTATGGTTGCTCTGGCCATGCAAAAGTGGAACCTGCACAAGCGGATCGCCCTGAAAATACTTATGTTCACCGGCGTAAGCCCTGCACGCATATTGCTGGGTTTTATGTTCTCCACCGCTTTCCTCTCCATGTGGATCTCGAATACCGCCACGGCCATGATGATGATCCCCATTGTGATATCCGTGATCGACAAACTGGAGGATAGCATCGGCAAGGCAGAGGTAGGAAAGTATGCTACCGGCCTTTTGCTTGGCATCGCCTACAGCGCTTCCATCGGAGGTATTGCTACACTGGTCGGGACGCCGCCGAACCTCTCATTTGTGAGGATATTCAACATCTATTTTGCCGATGCCCCTGAGATCACTTTCACCCAATGGTTCCTGTTTGCCCTGCCGATCAGCGTGGTTTTCTTTTTCTTTGTATGGGGATACCTGTATTTCATCTTCGGCCCCCGCCGGAAAGCGTGGCCCAGGCTGAGCCACGACACATTCAGGGAGCAATACCGTGCCCTTGGAAAAACCACATATGAAGAGAAGGCAGTCATGGTAATTTTTGTCCTGCTTGCGCTCACCTGGCTTACCAGGTCCGGACTT
>QMPN01000341.1 GCA_003648575.1 Bacteroidota bacterium | reverse complement strand
GTTATTCTTAATAGGATATGATATGCTACAGGGACAGACTTCGAAAATCCGTCAGCACAGTAAAGAGGACCATGAGGAAATTAAAGCAAAAGCTGCTGACTCGGATACGGTCCTGAGCCTTGCTCTCACTCCGCTGGGTATTCCAATACTTGCAGGACCGGGAACAATTGCCACTGCAATGAACTTTGCCGGTATGTCCTCCGGAATGGGGCATGTTGAACAGGTGGCCGCCATCATAATTGCATTTGCCCTGATGTGCCTGGTCACCTTTCTGATGTTCATCTCTGCCAACCGCATTGTTAAGCTGCTGGGTAAGCATGTGATCAACGTAATCTCACGTGTCATGGGCCTCATCCTGGCGCTCATAGCTACACAGATGGTGATATTGGGGGTTAAGAATGCAATAGAAATGTACACTAAAAGTGCCTAGAGTAAGTGAGCCTCAGATTTTACAAGCGAAGCGATGTAAAAACTGATAGTCGAACTTATCCTGACGAAGGAAGAATCCCTTTCTTCACTGCCTAAAGTACTTAGAGTGCCTGAAGTACTTAAAGTTATTTCAATTTTAGATTTCGAAATGGTATCCGATTGAGAATGCAATCGGAAGAATATCCTGTTCAATCTGAATGGCCGGATCATTTTTAACGGCATCATAGTCATTTTTGAAATCGGATGAACTGATTGGAAAGTTTAAAGCAATATTCAACCCATGTGAAGTAGTGGCGCCGAATCGAAATTCACATCCAATACCCGGGCTCAGTCCGGCATAAACTTTGTCGTATTCATCAGCTCCATCAATGATAATGGCCCGGTTTGTCCCGTACATCACTTTTGCATAAGGTCGTATGTTGTTTTTGTTGGTTTTTGGAATGAAATAGAAGTTCAATCCGAGCGACCAGCCAAAATCAATCTTATAATACCCGGCTGCCCCAAAAAAACCAAGATATTTCAAGGGCGTAAATGTCGCTTTTATTCCTACAATCCCACCGTAATCAGTCCCGACTCCAAATCCGAAATCCGCACTTCGCTTATACTCTTTAACTTTATCCTGTTCCTGGTATTTTTGCGATTGAGATATGGATGTCTGGATTTGAGCTAATAAGCTTGCCGAAATGGCAAGGGCCATAGCCAGAAGGATAGTTTTCTTCATAATCAGTTCTCTATTGGTTATGACGAAGTTAAAAAATAATTCAACACCCACTGCGTCCGCCGCAGATATATCGAAGGCGGAACACCCAACACCCAACGACTTGTCCTGAGCGAAGTCGAAGGGCCCAACACTCAACACTCAACACTCAACACTCAACACTTTTTTTTTAGTTACTTTTGCCTAAAGCAAATCGCTACTTTATGCCATTAGACACCATTATCAGTTTTCAGGATGTACCTGTTTTTCAGAAGGAGAACCTCATCCTTTCCGACGTAAGCTTTAATCTTGAAAAAGGGGAGTTCCTGTATATCATTGGAAAAACCGGTACAGGAAAAAGCAGTCTGTTAAAAACGATTTACGCTGATCTGCCGGTAACGGCCGGCACGGCTAATGTTGCAGGTTACGACCTGAGGACGATTAAGCGTAAGGAAATCCCTTTCCTGAGGAGAAAGATGGGCATTGTTTTTCAGGATTTTCAGCTGCTCACCGACAGAACTGTTTTCGATAATATGCTGTTTGTTATGAAGGCCACGGGCTGGAAAGACAAACGGAAAATAGAAGAGCGCATACAGGATGTGCTCGAAAAAACTAACCTGGGCACCAAAGGCTTCAAGATGCCGCATGAATTGTCTGGTGGTGAACAGCAAAGGCTGGGCATTGCACGGGCCCTCATCAACGATCCTGAGGTTGTACTGGCCGATGAGCCTACCGGTAACCTCGATCCTGAATCATCACACGGTATTATGGAATTACTGTTTGAGATCAGCAAGTCGGGCAGGGCGGTGATCATGGCCACACATGACTATTCCCTCTTTCAGTTTTTTAAAGCAAGAACCCTTGTTTGTGAAGATGGGAAGCTGGTATCCAGCATTAGTTGAACGTAGTCAGAAATTGTCATTCTGAGCAAAGCGAAGAATAAAATTGAAACTATTCCCACACCAATTCTATCAATCTTTCTGCATTCATTTTGTTCGAATAGAGCTCCCTTAAGACCTTTTCCCGCCTGGAAACATCATCTCCGGTAAAGTCATTTTCGAATAGCTCCTTCAGTCTTTTCTTGAGGGACGCAGTGTCATTTCCGATATGGCAGAGATCATCAAGTCCTGTGCCATTCAGCATCTTGTCGTTCACAAGACAAAAGCGCCCCTGGTGTAATACATTCAGGAGTTTCAGCTTCAGTCCTGTTGCCTGGAAAGTGACAAGGATATTTACATGTGCCTTCCTGATCAGGTCAAACATTTCTTCATCCTCAGGATTGCAAATGATACTGATGTTGTCATTCCCCTTCACCATTTTCTTAATGCGTTCAGGGGGATTCATGCCGGCAATCACCAGGGGGATGTCGATATCATCGAACACTTCATTGATCAGGTATACTGCAGCATGCGTATTCTCAGGTACTTCAATATTTCCGTGATAAAGTGCATATTCACCTCTGCCATCCATCACATCCAGAACGTTGTTGGGATGAAAGCTCGGCATATGTATGACCTTGTTGTCAGGGAAATGTTCCTGGAGATAGCTGGTGTCTTTTTCTGACACACAAAACATCATATTTGAATGTTTCAACACGCGCTGATACATCCGCAATTTACAGCTTGCACCCAGAAAGTATATCTTGCTGAAAAGGTTTTTACAAACCTTAAACAGGTTATAATAATATTGATGTTCAATATTGCTTTCACGGTAGATCTTAAACCTTCCTTTCAGCCGTTTGTCGGCAAGGAAATAGCATGAGTGTAGTCCTTCGAACAGTATGGGATGATTGTCTTCCAGTATCCGTTCGAGCATTTCTGTCGAGCGCCGGCTGGAAACTATATACGGCCTCAGGCTGAAAGCCGATTTCATACCCGTTTTTCTTGGATAATAGTGAACCTCTTCGCAATACTTATTAAGCTCGTCGGTGCGCTCCCTGCCCGGGTACTCAATGCAGTGCAGATGGATCTTAACACCTTTTTCATGCAGGTTCTTGATCTTATAAAACACATCGATCACACCGCCGTAATTCGGTGGGTAGGGAACGTCAAATGAAATGATATGTAAGTGCTTATCCTGCAAGATGTGCGTAAATTCGGGTTAATTTTTGCTCTTCATGCTCCCAACAGAGCTCCTCTGATGCAAAACTAAGGTTTTCTTTCCAGATTTCATACTGTTGGGGGTCACTGAGCATCTCCCGCACTGCTGTCGCGACCTCCTCAGGATCATGAGTGCCGATCACCCTTCCTATCTTATAAGATGTTATCACCTGCTTGATCTCTACCAGGTCTGATGCCAGTACCGGAACCCTGGCCTGTATGTAGTCGAAAATTTTGTTCGGCAGGCTAAAGCGGTAGTTGATGTTTGTGTCCTTATCGAGGGTAACCGCCAGGTCGGCATGAACCGTATACTGATAGAGTTCACTAAATGGCATTTTCGGAATGAAGCGTACTTTTTCTTTAAGCTGCATATCTGCCACCTCTCGCTTAAGCAGAGGAAGCACATCACCGCCACCGATGATCACGAAAATAGCGTCCTCAAGATATTTCATAGCCTGGATCATCTCTTCGGTACCACGCTGTATGTTGATGCCGGCACCCTGTAAGAGAATAATCTTTTTGTCTTCCGGTAAACCCAGTTCAGTCCTGCTTTTTTCTATTTTGTATTCCTGACGGTAAGGCATATTCCTGATCACGTCCACCTCGACCTTATATTTCTCCCTGAACAAATTGGCGATGGATTCATTCACTGTGTAGACGGTTTTTAGCTTCGGAAAGATCCATTTTTCAATGCCCTTCCATATATTCTGTACCCTCTTTCTGTTTACGAGCTCAGGGGTTTCGGTATAATATTCGTGGCTGTCGTATACCAGGTCTTTGCCCCGTAATCGCGAGGCGAGATAGTT
>QMPN01000340.1 GCA_003648575.1 Bacteroidota bacterium | reverse complement strand
GCCATGGAGTCCCTGAAGGATGAACAACGAAGATGTATTGAACTTATGTACCTGCAGGAGAAAACATACCAGGAAATCAGCCACTTAACCGGCTATGATTTCAATCAGGTGAAGAGCTATATACAGAATGGGAAAAGAAATTTAAAAAACATGCTGGTCTCCAAATGAATGCATTCTCACATACTCATGAATTGTTCAACGATTCAGGCTGTTTAAGCCAGGAAGCCCTTGAGGGTTACCTGGGACATACACTTGCAGATGATGAGCTCAAGCTCGTTGATGAGCACCTAAGCTCATGCCCTTTTTGCAGTGATGCCATTGAAGGCTTGTCAGAAAAAAGTGCATCTTATTCACCTGGCGTAGCATCCCACTCCAGGCATATCAATATGCGTTTGCGCAGGCGGTTCAACTATGATCCTTCACGCAGGCAATCATCCAGAAGAGGACCTTCCCTTGGAAATTTCCTGATCCCGGCTGCAGCCTCTATTATCATTTTACTTGGTATCATCGGATACTTCCATTACTTCTTTCCCAAAGCACAGGAGCTTGCCATAGCCGAAAATGACCTTCCTGTCGTCCAGGCTGAGGAACGGACAATTGCAATGGAAAAGGAAGAGGTTCCCGTTACTTCTCAAACCGACCATCCTGCCGTAGGAGGAGTCATAGATAAATCATCAGAAGAAGATGAAGATATCACGCTTGCCAAGTCTGATGTCCCGGATGAAAGCCATGCTGTGTTTGCCGACGAAGAAATGGTGATGGCCGAAGAAATGGAAGCACCTTCTGCAGGCGCAAAAAGCAGGGCAATGCGTGAGCAAAAGAAAAGTAGCCAGGACATGGTGTTCACTATTGTAGAACAAATGCCCGAATTTCCCGGAGGGATGGATTCTCTCCAGGTTTTCCTGATAAGGAATCTTAGATACCCGGGAAATGAAGATGATCAGGCAGAGGCCCATGTAAATGCCGAGTTTCTCGTCACTAAAAAAGGAAAGATAAAAAACATTATCATCCTGAGAAGTGGTGGTAAGGCTTTTGATGATGAAGTCATCAGGGTAATCAGGCTGATGCCTGACTGGATCCCGGGCAAACAAAGGGGCAAGGATGTATCAGTGAAATACGCATTGCCTATTCGTTTTAAAAATGAATAGGCTTACCTTTGCCGCATGATATTGGTTACAGGCGGTACGGGACTGGCAGGATCACACCTTCTATTAGAACTTACTTCAAGGGGAAACAGCGTCAGGGCTTTGCGTAGAAAGAGCAGCAAAACCGACTTTGTTCATCATGTGTTCAATGCCTATGCAAAAGAGCCCGAAAAGCAGCTCCAGATGATCGAATGGGTTGAAGGCGATGTGCTGGACCTCTTCTCCCTGGAAGATGCTATGGAGGGTGTTTCCAGGGTTTATCATGATGCTGCGATGGTATCGTTTAATCCTGCCGACAGGGAAATGATGCATCGCGTGAATGTTGAAGGCACTGCCAATGTAGTGAATGCCGCATTGACAAAAGGAGTAAAAAAGCTCTGTCACCTGAGCTCTATCGCTGCCCTGGGAAGAGCAAAAGAGGATGGCATAACGGATGAATCGACCGACTGGGTCACCTCCAGGTATAATTCACATTATGCCATCAGTAAATACAATGGTGAACGCGAGGTATGGCGTGGCACCGCAGAGGGTCTTGATGCCGTGGTAATCCTTCCTTCCATTATTCTTGGTCTGGCCGACATCAGCAACGGAAGCATGCAGCTGTTTAAAACCATTCGACAGGGATTGCCTTTCTACACTCCCGGCTCCAATGGATATATTGCTGCCATCGATATTGCACTTGCCCAGGTATTCCTCATGGAAAGTGAAGTCACAAATGAAAAATTCGTTCTTTCTGCAGAAAATCTGAGCTATAAGGAAATGCTGGTTATGATCGCAGAGGGACTAAGGGGGCGTAAGCCCGGGATAAAAGTAAATGAAGCCCTTGTTTTTGCAGCCAGATATTTTTTTAAAGCAAAAAGCTTTCTTACCGGCAAGCCTCCCATTATCACCAAGGAAACAGCGCGAACTGCTATGCGGGACTATCAATACAGCAGTAAAAAATTTATTGATATAAGTGGCATGGAATTCACATCAATCAGTGACACCATCGCTAAGATTTGCAGCATTTATTTGAAAAACGATTTCTTCGTCAAATAATCTTAATTTTGCCAACACAGAGAAATTATAATATCTAAGAGAATGATAAAAACAGCCCTGATATACTGGCCTAAAAAAGGAAATGTTGAAAGCACTGCAGCCAAGCTGGCTACATATTTCGATAAAGATGCCATTGATGTACTTACAATTTCAGAAGTTGACGTCAGCCAACTCACCAATTATGATTTACTGATCTTTGGTGGTTCTACTATTGGAGCCGATAACTGGGAAGATACACATACAACCAAATGGTATAGCTTTTTTGAATCCCTGAAAGGTGTGAGCCTGAAAGGAAAAGCTGCTGCAATCTACGGTCTGGGCGACCAGGTTTTATATCCTGATCATTTTGTAGATGGCATGGTGGTAATCCGTAATGAACTGGTTTCTGCCGGAGCAAGAATGGTCGGACAATGGCCAACCGAAGGCTATGAGCATACCGATTCAAAATCAATAGAAGGAGATTATTTTATCGGCCTGGCACTTGATGATGATCATCAATCTGATTTATCGGATGAACGCATCGAAAAATGGATGCAGATACTTAAAGCAGAGCTTGGCTTTTAGTTTATCGGAACACCCTTCCACCCTTTTTCTGTATAGATAAATACCTCCCGGTAACCAATTTCCAGGAGTGCTTTCGAGGCATGATCAATCCCCAGGCTTACCTCTTCCGGTTTATGTGCATCGGCACTGATGGTAAGCGGAATATTCA
Source organism: Bacteroidota bacterium (assembly GCA_003648575.1). The sequence continues at coordinate 1,136 of QMPN01000340.1, read as the reverse complement.
TCTCCAGCATTCCTTTCAGGATATTTAAGCCCGGGAAATAGCTATCTGATCGCTTTTTATAGATCCCACGGGTGTTCACCTCCACAATAAGATCATTTTGTTTAATAATATCCAGGGTTTCCTTAACAAGCCCGGTATACCATGCTGACGACTCAGAAAAATAGGTGTCGCGGTTGTGCATTTTGATCTTATCAAGGTGGCCGATCACATCCGGTTTTTGTGTTTCTATCATCATATTTATCTGATGATAATATTGACTTACCGCTTTTTTGATGTCCGAATCAAAAAACTTTTCGAGGCCATCCTCCCAGATGCTATGATCGGAGCCATCGATAAACCAGAAATCATTCTTGTCGTTTTTCACCAGGTGAACAGAACCTATAATATAGTCGAGGCCAAAATCACGTCTGAAGTTTTTAAATTCCATTGTAATTCCGGGGATGAAATCTGCCTCCAGTCCCAGGAAAATACTGATCTCACCACTGTATTTCTTCTTCAGTTCCCGGATCTCATCTGCATAGGCCGTTAAGGAGCTGATGTCCTTAATGGCAAAATTATTCTCAAACGGGACAGGGGCATGGCCCGAAAACCCCAGTGAGCTCAGGCCGCCTTTAATGGCTGCAATGACATATTCCTCTGGGGAAGAAGACCCGTCGCAGTAATTGGTATGCGTATGGAAGTTATGTTTAAACACCGTAGTGAAATTTCTGGCAATGATAGGCAAAATAATATTCGATATGCGATATTCGATATGCGATATTCGATATGCGATATTCGAAGGGGATAGAATACTCCTTCGCCACGGCTTCGGGGTACAAGGATTGAAGAAGTTTTTTTGCCCTGAGGGCAAAAAAGAAGGAGAGCGACGACCAATCGCTCTCCAAACCCAAATCTTAAAAATTATCAAAATGAAAAAATTAACCTAAATGTTAACCGTTTCATGTATTTATACGGAAACCAGGCAAAAGGTAACCCGAATAGTGAAAAATAATTTAAGAAATTTATACAAGGAAACTGTGGTTTCTTCGGCTCATACTCAGGATGAGTATTTTAGGCATTGTCAACAAGCTTATATAATTTATCCGATCTGCGCAAAAAATCCGGTATTGGGATAGAACAGTGCTCTCCCTGCTTCG
>QMPN01000339.1 GCA_003648575.1 Bacteroidota bacterium | reverse complement strand
GATAGGAGATATGATATTAAAAAACCGGGCGCCCTGTAGGGGCGCGACCTGGTGCAACCAATTATGGATACATTTGTCTATATAATGATGAAGACTAACATTCGCAACATATTTATTTATCCATTACTGCTGGCATTTCTGGTGGCCTGCACTGACAAAGATCCTGACCCGGTGCCCGTACCGGAAACAGGCAAGATCACAATCAGGTTTCATCATTACTGTGATGGCGTACCCATCGACTTTGATATTAGAAAATACGTGAATGCCGCCGGCAATGAATATATGGTTAATGAAATTCAATATTTTATCTCCGATGTGACGCTTCACCGTCCTGATGCTGATTATATCATCGATGCCTGGAAAGACATCCACTACGTGGATACAGATATTGCTACAACACATGAATGGAAGGTTTTTGACGAGATACCTGCCGGCGATTATACGGGCATAAGCTTCACCTTCGGGATCAATGAGGAGAAGAACCAGTCGCTGATGTTTACCGACCACCCGGAATCCCTGATGTTCTGGCCGCAGTACCTTGGCGGAGGATACCACTACATGAAACTGAACGGAAAATGGCTGGATACGAATCAGTTTGAGCGGCCATATGATTTCCATCTTGGGATAGGGCAGATGTATGATCCACAGTCGGGTGAGGTCATCGGCTTTATCCAGAACTATTTTGAAGTGGAGGTGCCGGGGTCGTCATTAAGGATCAATGTTGGTGAAGAAACACTTATCGACCTGGTGATGCATGTCGACAGATGGTTCAAGAACCCGCATACATACGACCATAACTACTGGGGAGGGGATATTATGCAGAAGCAGGATGCGATGAAGGTGGGGTGTGAGAATGGATGGGACGTGTTTGAGGTGTTGAGTGTTGAGTTTTGAGTGTTGAGTGTTGGGTGTTGGGTGTTGCTCCTCTGCTTTGCCCGGAGTAACAACTCTTAAATAATAATAAAAATAACCTTGTCATCCTGAGCGAAGCCGAAGGGTGAAGTTTGGAGTTTAAAGTTTGAAGTTTTTTTGAATTTTGATTTTTGAAGTTTGTAATTTTGAAAATTAGTTTTAAATACTATCCCCTGATAATCACTCTGTTGCTGGTTTCCTGCAAACAGGAAGATGATCCTATTCCCATCCCGGCAGGGGCCACGCCATATGATATAGAGGTTCCCTTTGGTTTTCCACAGAAGATGAACATCCCGGAAAACAATCCCATGACTGTGGAAGGTGTTGAATTAGGCCGTTACTTGTTTTACGATGGCCGTGTTTCCGGTCGTACCCACCCCGATTCCCTGATGAGCTGCGCTACATGCCATCTGCAGCACAATTCTTTTGAGTGCGGGATCGACCACCCGGTATATGAAAATGGGTTTACACATGGACTTACAGGTATTCCTACTCCCCATGTGATGCTGCCCATGATCAACCTGGTCTGGAATTATAATGGATATCTCTGGAATGGCAAAATAGCCAATGATAACCCTAATTCATCCTTCCGAAATATCGAGGACCTTGTATGGATGGGTGTGCTTGCCCCACATGAGATGAACGGCGATACCAATCGCACCAAAGCTGTGATCGCCGCCATTCCCGGATACCCGGAAATGTTCAAAAAAGCATTCGGGTCAGAAAAAGTTACCATGCAAAGGATCAGCATGGCCGTTGCACAGTTTGTACGCACCTTAATTTCATCCAATGCAAAATTCGATCGTTACATGAGAGGGGAGGAGCAACTTACGGCATCAGAATTGAGTGGTTTTGTTCTTTTTACAACAGAAGAGGGCGCCGATTGCTTCCATTGCCATGGAGGATTCGGGAATCCGCTGTTTACTACTAATCTCTTTTATAATAATGGGAAGGATACTGTATTTCCGGGCACTGACGACAGGTATGTCCTTACGGGTGATCCCATGGACCTGGGTGCTTATAAGGCTACCACTCTCAGGAATATTGAACTTACCGGCCCCTACATGCACGACGGGAGATTTGCAACACTGGAAGAGGTGGTTGATTTCTATGCGCATGGCTTGCTCTGGTCTCCCAATATCAACCCCCTTATGCACCATATTGCCAATGGAGGCACACAGCTGGTCCCATCGGAAAAAGCTGATCTTATTGCCTTCATTAAGACCTTACGGGACGAGGAGTTTCTGTCAAATACGGAATTCGGGCCACCGGAGGAGTTGCCGGAGTGAATAAGGAAACCGGAGCGAATAAGGAATAAGGAAAAAGGGGTAAAAAAAAACCGGCTGAGTTATTAATTCCGCCGGTTCTGGTTTGTAAACTTTGAATCGCGGTTATTGTATAATAACCTTTTCAATTAGATTTGTCTTGTCGTTGTAGAGTCTGATGAAGTATAAGCCTTTCGGCAATTCAGTGAGATTAAATTCCATTTCGATGTCCCCGTCATTATTGAGGGTATGGCTTTCGATCAGGCCTCCGTCGCTGCTGAAGATGGCTATGTCGAGTTTATTTTCCATGCCCGCAATGCTCAACTTAAAGGAGCCCCTGTTCGGGTTGGGAATGATCTGCACATTCATCTTATCACCGTAATTTTCTCCTACTCCAACGCTGTTGTAAACAAATACTTTCAGTGAGTCCGATGGCACTCCGCCGCAATCATTGATGGCAAAGACTTTTACATAAGCAAAACCATGAAATGCTGCGTTCCAGGTGACAGTCGAGCTAATCCCGCTACCGGCAATATTACCGGATGTTAGTGGGGAAAGTGTCCAAAGGTATGTGAGTGCACCGGTGGCGCTCTGTGTTTCATATTGTGATGTCGATGTAAAGTGGATGTCCACCTCAATAGGCCCTGTGGGTGTATCCGGTGTTTCCGGTAAAGGATCGATACTGAGTGTCATCTTGTCTGTTATGCTGCCACTACAAGGTGTGATGGCGGTTGCCGTAATGGTAAGGACTACCGTACCATTGCTGATGTCGCCGCTTCCCGGTGTGTAGGTTGCATTTAGCAGGCTGGGGTTATCAAAGGTGCCATCACCTGCAGAGGACCAGTTTATGGATCCATAGTTTGAAGCAGTTCCCAACATTGTATAAGTTTCACCTTCACAGATACCGGCATCAGGGCCTGCACCGGCATTAGGCAATGCCTGAATGATTAATACCATATCGTCTTCAATATCGGTATTACAGGGTGCAATGGATGTTGCAGTGAGTGTAAGTATTACCACTCCATTGCTGATATCGTCACTACCCGGTGTATAGGTTGCATCGAGCAAAGTGGCATCATCGAAGGTGCCGTCACCGTCGGTTGTCCATTCCACGGAAGACTGATTCGTCGCAAAACCTGAAAGAGTATATGGCATATCCTCACAGGTTTCATCATCTGCTCCGGCATAAGCAGTTGCCAGGGCCTGTATGATCAATACCATATCATCTGATGCATGATCACCGCAGGGTGAGAAGGCATAAGCTGTGAGTGTAAGTATTACCACTCCATTGCTGATATCACCATTGCCCGGAGTATAAGTGGCATTTAGTAATGATGCATCATCAAAAGTACCGTCGCCGTCAGTAGTCCATTCCACGTAATCCTGGTTTGTTGCTATACCTGAGAGTGTATATGGCGTATTCTCACAGGTTTCATCGTCCGCTCCGGCATCGACAGTCGGGCTGAGAATGCCATCCAGGCTTCCCAGTGCTGTTCCAAGTGAAGTAAACACGACATCAAAACCCAGGTCGTAGGTCATTGTTACGCAAATGAGCTCCATTGATTCACTGTCATCCCAGAGGCGATACAGTATAGGGTTCCCGTCGATAAAACCATCCTGATCGGTTGTCAATGGGTCGTCGGTGCAGGCTAGTACCGGCAGTGGGTTGCCGGGGATAATTGGCCCCGTAAGGACAATAGAGCCCACGCAGATCTGTTCACCGCTGGGAATTGTATCGAAAATGCCGATCTCATCCCCGGCTTCAAGGTCAAAGCCATCAATGGTTGCGGCATTAATGATAATATTCATGGGTTGGTAAACGCTCTCGTAAACAGGAACAAAATGTTGCCCTGATAGGGGCACTGAGCTTAACAT
>QMPN01000338.1 GCA_003648575.1 Bacteroidota bacterium | reverse complement strand
TACCATTTCACAATCACCTACCATGACCACCGCCGGTAGCGGTGTACGTGTAATGGGGGGGCTGATGGATTTTACCGACCGTATGTCGCCATTGGGTAATGCCGACGCACTTGAATGTGCTAACTTCTGTATCACACTCTTTTCCGACCTTACCAGGAAAATTACAATGCAAAACATCTATCATGATGGCGGATTCTCCAACATGGGTATGAGCCAAAAAGCAATGGCCATGTATAATAAGAGTTTCAACTGTGAGTGTCCTGATGAGGAGATAGAGCATTAACTCCCCCCTGATCGTATTCGGAGATTTTAATACCTTAGAAAATCGAAAAAACAAAGGTATCTGAGCATGAATAAGGTCCAATCCCTTTATAACAAATACGAATACCTGATATTTCTTATTATCACGCTTCTCAGTGCTTCGCAGGTATTTATTTACTACGTTTTCCCAACCCTTGATGGCCCACATCACCTCTATAATTCCAATTTGATACTGGGCATACTCCAGGGCAACACCATGGTTGAAAGCTATTATCAGCTGAATAATGTGCCGGTCAGCAACCTGATGGGACATGCACTGCTGGCTTTTTTTAACTCTTTTTTGCCTTCAACCACGGCACTGAACCTTTTGGTCTTCATATACATCGCTGGAATGGCATTCTCATTCAGGTACCTGATGGTGACCATTACCGGCCGTTTCAGCCCGGTAAATTATGCCGTATTCCCATTTATTATGAATATCAGCCTGATCCTTGGACTGTTCAACTTCTGCCTTGGCATCATACTGCTGTTTGTCCTCATGGGATATTGGTTCAAAGTACATAGAAGCCTGACTCTGAAGCAACTCATCTTTATGACGGCATTGCTCATCCTGATGGCATTCACCCATATGCTTACTTTTGTATTCTTTGAACTTACCGTCATTGTTTTTCTGGTTTATGATATCATTACGGAGTATATTAAAAACAAGAAGTTCCCATTCAAGGCCATCCTTCTTAAAATATTCAAACTCGTCATTGTTACTATTCCGGCAGCAGTGATCCTGATAAGCTATTACTTTCATGTAAACGAAATTCTGGAGAGTAACATCTCACGTACTATCAACGACAACGTGGGCTTATTCGAGAACCTGTATTTTATCAGGCCACTGATCATCTATCATGTTTCCAATGACGGTTATGCGAACCTTCCCTTTTTCGTTGGCTTTGTTGTGCTCATCCTGACTTATATAGCCTACAGGATCATCGCAAAGCCGGGAAAGGCGGCTGGCAGGTTTTTCAGGAACTTCATGCTCATCATGACAATCGTTTACCTGGTGCTGCTGTTTGTAGTACCCGCTGGGTTTATACTGCATACTATCAGGATAAGGTTAAGCCTCCTCTTTTTCCTTTTCCTCATCATGTGGCTGGGAACATTAAGGCTTCCCAGATGGATAGAATTGCTCGCCGGTTTGTTTTTCCTCTTCATATTCGTGGAGCATCAATTCAGGATGGGCCCGGTAAGGAGCCGTACTTCGGTGAATGTATACGATATGCATAGCATCGTAGACAAAATGGAGGAGAATGCTGTCTTTCTACCGGTCAATGCCAAAGACTTCTGGATGGAGGAATTCATTACCAACTATATCGGTTCAGAAAAAAACCTGATTGCAGTCAAGAACCCACAGGCATATGGCCCTTTCCCTGTTGTGTTTAATTACAGAGGAATGCCCTACACCACTATCGGGGGCCACGACCGACATGATATCAATATATTTTTCAGATCAGGACCTGAAACAAACGAGCATCGTGAGATCGATTACATTTTGATCTATAATCAAGGGAAATTTGATAAAGCCAGGGAGAATCCTGAGCTAAAAAGCTTTTTTGATATCCTCGATACCAATTTTGAGTTTGTGGCTGAAACGCCCAGAAAAACAACTGCCCTTTACAAGCGCATCAGCAAATAATTCAACATTTTTTCCTATCTTGGCTGGGATTTATTGTCTTATTTACAAATCCCCTAAATACTACTGTATGATTGGCTTTGAACTGGAAAAAAAACACCTCGAGATCATTGAAAAATATAAAGACTTCTCTGAAAAGTGGATCGTTCCACAGCGAATGAAGTGGGATGAGTTGTCAGAGTTCCCATGGGAGATCGTGAAAGCATCCTATGATGAGAAGATCATCAATGGTTCACTGCCCGTTGAGTATGGCGGAAACGGATTCTCCATCTTTGAAAGTGCTCTTGCTTCAGAACAACTGGGTTATGGTTGTACCGGAATAGGGATATGTATCGATGCCAGCACCCTGGCCCTTACGCCAACTTTTCTTGCTGCCTCTGATGAACAGAAGAAAAAGATATATGGGGAAATGTATGAGAAAAAGGCGGTTGCAGCATATGCACTTACCGAACCTAATGCAGGGTCCGATGTGCAGGGTATCCAATCCACTGCCATCAAAAAAGGTGATAAATATATACTGAATGGCCACAAAAGATTTATTACCAATGCAGAAGTGGCAGAGTTTATCACTGTTTTTGCCATGACCGACCCGGCCAGGGGATCCAGAAGTTTGTCCGCATTTATCATCAGGGCTGATCTTCCCGGTATTGAGATCTTACCCCGCCTACAAAAGATGGGACAAAGGGCTTCTGTTCAGAATGAGATTAAGTTTACAGATGTTGAGATTCCTGCTGATTCCCTCCTGGGAGGTGAAGGCCATGGGTTCCTCATTGCCATGAAAACCTTCGACAGGACGCGTACAGGTGTTGCTGCTGCAGCTCTCGGAAATGCAAAAGCTGCTTTCGACCATAGCAGGGAGTGGGCTAAAAAACGGATACAGTTTGGTAAACCCATTTCTGCACAACAGATTATCGCCTTCATGCTGGCCGATATGGCTACAGAGATAGAAGCATGCGAAACACTCGTTTGGAAAGCTGCCTGGGCCTACGATACCAAAGAAAAGAATTATTCCAAACTTTCAGCCATGTCGAAATACCTTACGACTGATATGGCCATGAAGGTGACTGCCGATGCCGTTCAGGTGATGGGAGGGGAGGCATATTCACGTGAACATCCTGTAGAAAAGATGATGCGTGATGCCAAGCTTTCGATGATCTATGAAGGCACCAACCAGGTTAACAGGCTGGTTGTGTCCAAAAGCATTCTGAAATAGGTTTTTGAAAAATTTATGTCTTGCCCGGACATCTTATTGTAATACAAGAAGTCTGTTTTATACTTACTTAATTCAAGAGTACTATGAGGAAGACAATCTTGCCGATTGTTGTATTTCTGCTTTTCTTCAGCGGGAGTACAAACTATACCGTTGAGGGTTTTAAACCTGTCTATGCGCCTAACGCTGAGGCGAAGCTCATAAAGGCTACTGACCCGAAGGATGTTCAAACACAAGGAAAAATATACCTAAAAGACCAGTATATTTTTATTGGCGATGTGAACCTGGGCGTGCATGTGATAGATAACTCTGATCCCAGAAACCCGGTGAAATTGTTATTTATCCAAATCTATGGTAATCACGACATTGCAATAAAGGGAAATGTCATGTACGCTGATAATATGGAAGACCTTGTCGCTATTGATATCTCCGATATCCTCAATCCCACTGAAGTAAATCGGATTGAAGATGTGTATAATCCTCCCAATCAGCACTATCCCGATAATGTACCCTATGGTACTGCATTTGAGTGTGCTGATCCCGAAAAGGGATTTGTGTCGGGATGGATCCCGGCCCTGATTACTGATCCTGATTGTTTAACTACATATTAAAGAGAAGCCATGAAAAGATATATTTATATTGCCTTTGTTGTATTGGCCGGTTTCCTTTATTCTTGTAATAAGAGTTCAGATAGTGGTGAGATGTCTCCATCGATAGGAGGGGGTGACGGACCTGGTGTTGGTGGTTCCATGGCCAAGTTTACCATTGCCAATGATCATCTTTTTCTAATCAATGAAACTGAATTGTTGGTCTACAATATTATCAATGAAGCTTCTCCTGTGGAAGTAGGAAATCTGGAAGTTGAATTTGGAATAGAAACAGTATTTTCCATGGGTTCCAAACT
>QMPN01000337.1 GCA_003648575.1 Bacteroidota bacterium | reverse complement strand
GCGGGGACTTCGGGTCCAGTACACTTACCCTGAACATCTCTCCTGCCCCTTCAGCATCGGAACCGGTAATGATCGGCGTATGAATATTATAAAATCCCCTGTCGTTGAAAAATTTGTGAACCCCAAAGATCATTGCATGGCGGACACGAGTTATGGCACTGAAGGTGGCGGTACGAAACCGCAGGTGTGCTTTTTCCCTGAGGAACTCCAGGCTGTGACGTTTGGGCTGCAGGGGGTAAACATCCGGATCGGCAACACCCAAAATCTCGATGCTTTCCGCCTGCAATTCATTAGCCTGGCCGCTACCGCCTGATTCCACGAGTATGCCGTCGACTGAAACAGATGCACCTGTATTGATCTTTGAAAGAACATCTTCACCAATTGCTGCAACATCAGCAACCACCTGAAGGTTCCGGATTGTGGAGCCATCGTTAAGGGCAATGAAAGCCACATTTTTACTTTGCCTCTTGGTCCGCACCCAACCTTTTGCATTTACCTTAACATTTACTTTTTCCGTACCTACAAGGTCAACAATATCTGTTCGTTTCAACTTTCAGTCGTTTAGTTATTATTATAATCGCAAAATTAATCAAATTTGATTCATTTACCGTTACGGATAAATTTTTAGCTGAATGCAAAAAAATGGCCAGAGCACAAGACTTTGACCGGCTAAGGGCGACCGGCAAGCGCTTAGCGGAAATTGGGGCCTTCAAACTTCAAATTCTTCTGGCTCCTCAAGCTAAAAATATTACTTTTGATCGTATAAGCATGTATATCCATGGGCAGTATTATTGAACTTCTGAAGGAAACCGGCAGGCCTGCATTAATAGCAGGGCCGTGTGCTGCTGAATCACGAGATCAGGTTATTCGTACAGCTGAAGCTCTGCTCGGAACACCCGGGATTATTGCTTATCGTGCAGGCTTATGGAAACCGAGAACACGTCCGGATGATTTTGAAGGTGTTGGTGAGGAAGGTCTCGCCTGGCTGAGGGAGGTGAAGGAAAAAACCGGGCTTCGTCTTGCGGTGGAAATTGCCACCCCTGCACATGCGGAGGCCTGTTTAAAATCCGATATTGATATTGTGTGGATCGGGGCACGGACTGTGGTCAGCCCATTTATAGTAGATGAAATTGCCCGGGCCCTCAGCGGAAGCAATGTCTGTGTAATGGTAAAAAACCCGGTCAACCCTGACCTCAGCTTGTGGACAGGGGCGATAGAGCGGCTGAAAAAGAAAAATATCACTAAGCTTGCTGCTGTACACAGGGGTTTTGATGTTTATTATAGTAAACCTTACAGAAATCTCCCCTTGTGGGAGATACCCATCGAGCTAAAAAATGATTTCCCCGAACTGCCTGTACTTTGCGATCCAAGCCATATTGGTGGTAATCGTGAATTGCTACAACAAATTTCCCAGAAAGCCCTTGATCTTGGTATGGACGGGCTCATGATCGAATCCCATATCGAACCGGACAAGGCACTCACCGATGTTGCGCAACAGGTTTCTCCGCAGGAACTAAAAATGATGATCTCGAAACTTAAGATCAGGGATCATCAGGGGAAAAAGCTTGATACCACTCTTGAAAAATACCGTATTTCCATTGATGAGCTGGATGAACAACTATTGGAGATCCTCTCGAAGAGGATGCAATTATCAGAATTGATCGGGAAGTTCAAAAAGGAACAAAACCTGGCACCTTATCAGTCCGAACGCTGGTCGGCAGTTTTTAATGACCGGCTTAAAAAGGGGATTTCATTAAAGCTTGATGAGGAATTTCTGAAGCGCTTGCTAAACCTGATCCATATGGAGTCATTGCGAAGGCAGGGATAGGAATCTTCTTATATCCAATTCTTCCTTTTGAAGTAGAGCAGCATCACCACCACGATTATCACCATGGCAAGAAGAACGATAAAGAATGAATTGGGATCGTTTTGCAGTGGCAGGCCAACATTCATTCCGTACAGGCCGGTGATAAATGTGAGTGGAAGCAAGATAGTGGAGAAAAAGGTAAGCACCTTCATGATGTCGTTGATCTTATGTGCCTGCATGGAATCAAAAGTTTTAGAAAGTCCTTCGACCAGTTCCTGGTAATCTTCGGTCATATCCCACATCTTCTGATAGTAGTCAAGGATATTACCCCAGTAGTCTTCCATATTCTCGGCATAACCTTCGATCTTTCCTATTTCAAACCTCTGGAATAACGGCAATTGAGGCTTAAATATGGTATTAAGCAAAATTATATTCTTACGGGTTACCGAGATCCTTTGAATAATTTCCCTGGCTTTAATGTTAAACAGCTCACTGTTTAAAAACTCCACATCATTTCCAACTTTACGAAGTAAAACCATGGTTTCCCGCATCAGTCGTTCAAGGATATGGTAGAGCAAGGCATCACTGGTACCAATCTCAAAATCTTCCTTTCTGGCTTCCTGGTCCTGGGCTTCTTTGAACATATCCATCACAACCCATTGCGAACTTCCCATGGTGATCACATAATCTTCTCCCCAGAATATTTTCAACTCCTTGGTTTGCAGAAACTTTCCTGATTTATCAAAATTCGGGAAATGCAGGATCATAAAATAATAGTCATCATAGATATCCACCTTAGGCCGCTGATTCAATCTTGAACGGCAGTCTTCCAGGTCAAGCTCATGAAAATGATATGTATCCGCAAGGAACTGAAGATCTTCCTCATCCGGGTTAAGGGCATGAAGCCATTTAAGGGTTCCTATTTTGATGATTTCTATCATTTCTTCTTCCGGGATTATGACATTAATAACCGGGGAATTTTTGTCAGGGTTTCCAAAAGTAAGACTTTTTGGGAAAAGCAGAGCCCCTGCCAATAGAATTTAAACGTAAAACTGGCTTTAGGGTTACCCCCAGGATAGTGCATAGTGATTAGTGCCAAGTGCCTAATGTAGATTGGTAGTGAAGAATGAAAAAATCAAAACTATATAAATTCCTGAACTCTAAGTACTCCAAGTATTCCAAGTACTTCAAGTATTCCAAGTACTTCAAGTACTCCAAGTACTCTAAGTACTCCAAGTACTCCCATCTATTTCCAGGAAAAAGTACCCAGCAGATGCTCTATGTCTTTCTTGAGGAATTCGATCACAGGGGCCAGGGAATCATTATTGGGGACTACATCAAAATACAGTGCACCGCGGACAAAATGCTTTGTGCTATCGGTAATAAAGAACTGGCAGGGTGATGCCGTTCCCATGCCTTCGATATGATAAATGAGGCCGTACAGGTTTCGATCCCTGTTTAGAATTAAGGAGTCGTTGATCGCACTGGCCTTGGGGATGTGCTTCATCACAAACTGGCGTGAATCTTCGAGGTACTCCACAAGATTGTCATCGACTTCCTTATAACTAAGGTGGATCCGACCTCTAAAATCAGGAAAGTCAATATTCATCCAGTAGGTTTCTTCCGGGGAAAAAGGATCCGGGTTCAAAACAGCATAGACAGGGTACTCAAAAGAATATGGAAAAGTGGAATCGAACCCTTTGTATTCATGTTCAGGAAGGCTTATCCTGAAGTATCCCCGGGGTTTAGGTGTATATTGCTCATGGCATGCTGCAACAAGAAAAAGCAGCAATCCCAATAGCACAGGTATGTTAGCTTTCCTATTCATCCGGTGCTTCAGTTATGGTGACCATGATGCGCTTAATGCGTTTGAGATCAACTTCTGCAATTTTAAAAATATAATTCCTGCATCTGGTTTCTTTACCTTTTTCCGGGATCTTGCCTTCAAGCTCAAGGATGAGGCCTGCAAGTGAATCAGAATCACCTTTTATCTCATCAAAAATATCATCATTTACATCAATGATCTTGCAAAAATCATTGATGGTGGTTTTTCCTTCAAAGATATAGGTGACATCATCGATTTTCTCAAAAATGAATTCTTCCGTAGCTGAGTCTGACTCATCGGTGATCTCGCCAACAATTTCTTCAAGTACATCTTCAAGGGTAATAATACCGGAAGTCCCTCCGTATTCATCCACCACGATGGCAAGATGGATTTTTTTCTCCTGGAATTCCTGCAAAAGGTCATTGATTTTTTTATT
>QMPN01000336.1 GCA_003648575.1 Bacteroidota bacterium | reverse complement strand
TTAGGCACTTGATACAGGTTGAATTAGTGTTTAATAAACTTATTTGAAGCAATTCCGTTTTCAGTGATCACTGTAATTATATAAAACCCGGGTTTCATGCCGGAGATGTTAATTTCATTTTTTGTTTCAGTCATGATGCTTCCTGATGCAATAACAGTTCCCATCGGATTGATGATCCTGTATTCGGCCTTGCCACTACTCAATTCCTTAGTTTCAATATAGATCACTTTGCTTGCAGGGTTGGGATAGATCTTAAATTTATGTACAGATGTTGACTGTTCATTGATGTCCAGTTCATCATTGGGTATAATGATCTCCCCATCCAGCACCCGCTGCCGGAGTTCGTACAGCCGTTCTATCAATAAATTTTTAGAGGAGTCCGCTCCCTGATAGCTGTTTGCGAAAACATATGCCAGTTCAACTTCCTGTACATCTCCCGGGTGAAAAGTGAAAGGACCACAGGAACCCATGCCTCTTCTGTCATCAGGAAGCATTCCTGTTTGTTCTTCGGTCCACCATAGTTCGTTATGATTATATCCTCCATTTGGCAGCACACAATCTGTGCCCCAATTTTGAGGATCAGACTCCCCGGGGAACATAAATTTGCATCCTGGACCTACCCCGCCGGAGTTTGAGTGACCCCGGCCACCAAATATAACCGGGGAATTATCTAACCAGAAACCACTGATGTAATTGTAATAATCATCCGCTATCAGAGGATCTCCTTGAGGTCCGCCAGAATTATAAAAAAAGGTAAACCTTGTCAGGCCATAGCGTTCATCATCTACAATCTCATTTCCAAAATTTAATCCATTTATGCTGTAATCGCATCCGCCATCAGGATTATCCTCCTCGTCTGGGTCCATATATGGCCCGGCAAGCACCGTAACGGATTGGGCAGGAGGGTCAACTCCATAAGCCCATGGCTCTCCGTTGCCATCTGTTTCATTTCCATTATAGCAATAAAAGGAACTATTTACGACATGGCTTCCCACCCGGTCGTCCCGTGAATACCCCAAATCAAAATCGGTGAAGATGCCAAAGTAGGTATTATGATAAGTGATATCCGAGCGATTGATCAGATCATAATGAACAAAAATCGTGTTATTTAAAATGGAGTCATCCGGGGCATCAAATGCATAAGCCATGCCATGTTTTTCAATGATAAGTGCTTCTCCATCCGTTTCAGTATGTATACGATCATCATTATAAATAAAGAAAATGCATTGATCCCCTCTGATCAGTGGATAATCACCCTGCATAGGGTCGTAAATATCATTGTTGTCATGATCATAATATGGTGCTAATTGTTCCGCCTGGCCGTATACCGGATTACCATTGCCGGGCCATTCTTCAATATTTCGAATAGGTTCATAACCTGCTTTCCACCAATTGTTTTTATGGTATTCTATTTCTTCTTTATATAATGTCCATAATCCATTCCAATTTGAGAAGTATGCTGAGTCGTAGTTGTTTGAAACAGGGCCTGGCTGGTAATCCTTACCATTTTGACTGTATCTCTCACCAGCTAAATGCAGGTCATTTCCATTGTTCAGGCCACCAATCCAGATGGAGTTGCTAAAAATCGTATGCTTCCCGCTACCTTTGGGTACTTCAAAATGACATGCATGGTCTTCTCCAACGACATTTTCAATTCCATCGAATCTGTCAAACAAGAGCCCGTCGGAATGTATTCCTGCATTGATATTGTTGATCATAAGTGAGTCGTATGAGTAATTATTCTCAATATCTATATACAGGGTTCCCTTTGCAAAGAAAAATGGGAATATGTCCATGTTTTTCAAAACATAGCTAAAGGAGTCAATCCCAAAACTGCTCATGTACGGTGTATAGATGATAACACTATCAGAGTACGTGGCTTTGCCTTTAGATGGTCCGGGAAAATAACCAAGTGCAACTGACAATTCAAGGCTGTCCGGAATGATGTCATTATTAAGTATTCTAACTGAAACTGAAATCCCGCCTTTTGTGCTGGCAAAATCATCATTGGCTACCGGGAGGTCAGGGTTTTGAGTAATATCAAAGTAAACGGGAGTCCAGTCTGAATAGTTGTTAGGATTATTTACCTGCCTTATCCGGTATAGGATAGAGTCAGGCCCAAGTGTGATTGCATTACTTGTATAGGTGATAATATTTCCTTCGAAAGTGGCTGAAGTAATTGATGAAATGGTTTGAACCTCCCATATTTCAATAGGTTCTCCATTCGGATCAAAGTCATTAGACAGTGCATCAACAGATATTGGTGTGTATGCCATTCCGGTAGCGGAATCAGGAACAGCAACAGGTGTCTGGTTCTGAGCGGAAAATGAAAATGCTGAGAAGATAAATACAAGAATATAAAACTTTTTCATAATCATGGTTTTAGTTCAACATAACAGCCCGGCGAAGGCATTATTGGATCAATGATCGATTTTTATTGCAGCATAAGTTAGCATAAATAATCAATCAGGTCAAGGATTAATAAGAATACGGTAGACTTGGGAAAGTTAATGGCAACTGAACTTCGATATCAGATAGCAGAAATCTGAAATCAGAAATTATTTCTGAATTCTGATATCAAATATCTGATATCTGATTTCATAAGCTTGCAATAATGGGAAAGGTGTCACTTTGATATTCGGCTCATATGCTCCAGAAAAAGATCTTTCTTCCCCCGGGAGATGGGAACGGTGCTGCCGTCGATCATTTCGATATAGCCGCCTTCGTGCCTGATATATTTCTTCACATGCTCGAGGTTGATGAGGTGGGAGTTGTGGGTGCGGAAAAAGTTGCGGTCGGAGAGGAGCTCCTGATATTCTTTCAGGTTGCGTGAGACAAGGTGCTTGATTTCGCCTTTCATGTAAAACCATGAATAGCTCCGGTCTGCCTCAACGCGGATGATCTCCTTGGTATTCAGATATTCCATGCCGTTTGAAGTCGGAATTGCGAGCTTCGATGGCATGGCTGTTTTCAGGTTCTCAAAGAGTGTGCTGAAATTCACATTGCGGTTGCTCCTGGTATTCCGAGCTTCCTCAACACGCTTCACGGCTTCAATAAATTCATTTATATTAATGGGCTTAAGGATGTAATCCACAGCAGAGAACTTTATTGCCCTGATGGCATAGTGGTTGAATGCCGTGATAAAGATCACATCGAAATCCTTTTCAGGAAAGCCGGCGAGCAGGTCGAAACCACTCCCATGCGGCATCTCAACATCGAGAAATACCAGGTCGGGCTTTTCCTTTGTGATCACCTCAACGCCTTCAATGGCTGAATAAGCCTTCCCAATGATCTTAATATTAGGACAATATTCCTTTGCAATGGACTCGATAAAATTAACCGCATCCTGCTCGTCATCAACGATTACTGTCTTTAGTATGTTAGTCATGTCACTTTATTTTGATTCCTGATTTTAAAAATCTACCCATCCACCAGCAGCCAGCAACCAGTAACCAGTAACCAGCATTATGTTATTATCGGTATACAAATCTCAACCCTAGTACCGCAAGCTTCGCCATCATCATCTTTCATGTCAGTATAATCCACCCTCATTTCCTTCCCGTATAATGAGTTCACCAGCTTGAGCCGGGATTCGGTGATACTGGTCCCAAGTGAACGGTGGTTCTCTTTTTTGTTATTCTTTATCTCCATGGCTTTTTCGCGTCCGATGCCATTATCTTCTATGCTGCACAGTATGCAGTTTTTGTCGAGCTTCAGGCCAATGTGGATATATCCCTTGCCATCCTTGTGCATCAGTCCGTGGCCAATGGCATTTTCAACAAAGGGCTGTATCAGCATGGTCGGGATCTTGTACATATAGGTGTCGATCTCCTCATCGATCTCTATCTTCCAGTCGAACTTTTCTTTGAACCTCAATGATTCCAGCTCGAGGTAAAGCTCAAGGGCATTGATCTCCTCATCGATAGGTATGGCAGGATGCTCACTGTTCTCAAGGGTTTTCCTGATCAGCTTCGCGAACTTGGTCAGGTAGTTATTGGATGCTATCCTGTCGTTCTGGAACACATAATACTGTATCGAATTGAGGGTGTTAAAGATGAAATGGGGGTTCATCTG
>QMPN01000335.1 GCA_003648575.1 Bacteroidota bacterium | reverse complement strand
ATCGGGATATACATTAATAATTTCTTTTCGAACATATACTGAACGGTCTCTCATACCCTGTGGACGATTGGCAAAACCGGCATTTTCATAGTTGCCGTCTTCCGACCAGTCTTTCTTGGCAGCAGCATTCAGATCGACCCAGTAATATTCATAAAAAAGTTTCCGGGTATCTACTTCTTTTCTTCTGAAGTACCTTTCATGCTCCGGGAGATACATATCTTCAAGTGCATCCTTAATGGCCTGGTCATCAGATTCCCATGGTACATCTTCTCTCCAGTTCACCACCGGCGGATCGATGATGCCACCTTTTCTGGTTTCTGTCCTGATGTATGGAGGATCGGTGATACCGTTATCATAAAGCATCCAGCGTGCTATGGAGTCCCTCACCCAAAAAACGAATTCCCTGTACTCGTTATTGGTAATTTCGGTTTCGTCCATGTAGAAGGCGGCAATAGATACTGTTTTTGGCTGGTGCAGCTGGCTGAAGGTAAAATCTTCGTCGCCTGTGCCCATGGTAAAACTACCCTGTGGGATGAATATCATGCCATAGGGATCGGGTTGGTAGAAATGCTTGGATTTCCTCCTAGCTCCAACGAGTTCACCATTGCCTGAATTGCTGCAGCTGTCAAGGATCATCAGAGCGATCAGTAGTGCCAGGTAAAATGGAAACTTTTTCATACTGTTATAATATTGATTAAGTAGCTAACGGTCTAGTCTTACAATTATTATTTAAGAACGTCCAAAATTAATTAATAAAATCAAACTACAATGATTTTTTTATATTATTACAGGAAGCGTGTATTCCTGTAGCTTTTCCTGCCTTTTTCCGCTTCTATCTTGAAACAGTACTTCAACATAACCTCATGACTGCCTGCTGTTCTGCCCAGGCCAAGCTTAGAGGTTGTGATGTCATACGAATATCCCAGCTTAAAGTTTTTATACTGTAGCCCGACTATCACGGAAACCGCATCCTGTATGCGATAATTCAATCCTCCCCAGAACATATTCTTGTATTCCAGCAGGGTGGCAATATCCAATTGTACTGATGCCTGGTCAAATTTTAACATGGCATATGGCAGCAAGGCAAAATTAGGATGGTTCCTGAACACGTATTCGTAACCTCCCTGTAAATAAAATGTGCGGTCGAGTGTCATCCGGTAAAGAAAACTTCCTGTAGTGGTGCTGTCCACGTTCGTGGTCCAGCTTGCCAGCTCTTTTCCTTTTGTTTGCAGTACCTGGTTTACTGAAAACCCAATGAAATAATGATCAGGCACTTCATAAACCACTCCCAATGCCCCGTCAATAAGGATCTCGGATTCTTCTCCCTGCATCGCCTGAAGGAGTTGATCGTTAGGATCTACGGCAATGAATTTTGAGAAGTCAATGGTGCGGTTGTTAAATCCCACCTGAAAGCCAACACCAAGTTTGCCATATCCCATCTCCCGAATATATGAATAGCCAATTCGCAAAGCGATGGTTTTGGTAAAGCCGATCTTGTCCTGCATAACAAGGGCTGAAAGTCCGCCCCTCAGAGCCCTGACGGGGGCATCGATGCTGATGAGGAATGTTTCAGGAGCAACCTTTTCTCCTTCGCTGTCCTTGAAACCTGACCATTGTTGCCTGATAAGGCCGGTAACACAGATGCCTTCACCGATACCTGCAAAAGCGGGATTGGAGAAAACCCTGTTAAACATATTTTGAGTGAACTGAGGCTCCTGCTGTGCATGCAGACCGGTACCAATAATTGTTACGACGAACAATAATATTGTGAATTTTATCTGCCTCATGTTTAGTCTTTGGTTTGCCTGGTTATAGCGCAGCTAAAGTATGAAAAAAGTAAACGTGTTTGCCTACTATTCCGACTTCTCAGCAAACAGGCATACAGCCTGCGGTAAATCTGCTATGTCAAATGTACAAAATAACTGCAATACAATTCTACGTATTTCTTCTAAATTTCACTGTTAAGCAATTACGTATAAATACTTACTTAGTGAGATTTCGGAAATGATAACGTACAGAGTGCCGGAATATTTTTCAAACCCGGAATTAGGATGAGATATCAGAAGTATGCGCGTATTTGCATACTGCCCACATGAACTATCGGTATTTCCGGTGCTTTACGCCCGTCATAGATAAGGCTTAATTGCAGGTGGTCGGAAAGGTTTTGCTGGTATGACACGTTCCAGGTGCCGTTTTTCCCGGTCTGCAAGCCTTCCAGCATTTCAAAGCTCAGCGAAGTGTTTTGATCTCCATTATAACTGACATCTATGTAGTTAGCCTTAACAAGCAGGGTGCCTTTGTTTACTATTCTATAGTTGATCTCTGTGCCAAGGTCACGTATCCGGGATTGCTCCCCACCATCCTTATTTATATTGTCACGGTAGCGGAAGCGGAGACTGAT
Organism: Bacteroidota bacterium; assembly: GCA_003648575.1. Next base: position 1,677 of record QMPN01000335.1, on the reverse strand, counting down.
ACGTAAAGCGGGGCCGGGCTGGTAGGAGAGTTCCGGTAGAAATTCTAAATAATCGATATCGTAATCCCTGGAAGCAAAGAAGTCAGAAACGCTGGCTTTACGTCCCTTTTCTCCACCCAGATTCAGGGTGAATGATGAAATGAAGTTCCAGCGGAGGTTGACTCCTCCCTGGGAAATGGTTCTTGTTTCAAAACCGTTTACCATATATGCCTTATTACGGTTACGAAGCAGGTTTATATCCAGGCCATATTTTGGGTTGGTCTTATTAAAGTAAAGGGTATTCCTGAATGAAGAGTTAAGGGATATGAGCGATGTGTCAAGGATCTTGTCTTCACGAATAAAGGGGTTGTAAGCAATATTCAGGTCGTCGGTGGAAGTCTTATGCTCAATCCTGAACATGGTTTGATTTTGCCAGCGGGAAAGAAACTTCAGGAAGCCGTCCTTGCTGTTCCAAACAATTGCGGGCATGATATTCAGTGCCTCCCGGAATTGGTTGGTGTAGGTCTTGGTGTATTCATTGCTGGGGGTGAACACCCTGATGTAATTGGCCTGGTCTTTAAATGGCGCCACTTCGAATTCATTTAATTGTTCCACTCCATCGCCATTGTAATCGATCCACATAAAAATGCCTTCACCGCTCGGTACTTTCAGATAGGAGAAGCTTTGTTTCTGCTCAAGCCCGGAACCAACTTCATAATAGGTGTTGAAAGTGATTGCTCCTTTAAATAGCTTGAGAAAGTATTCCACCCTGCCAACAATCACTCGTTCGGGCTCAGCATCTGTTATTGTTGAGTCCCTGATCTCTAACCTCCTGTAGGTTAAGGTGATGGCCAGGCGGTTAGAAGGGTTCTTTTTCAAAATTGTGCTCGCACCTACTTCCCTTGCAAAGGTCGATGCTGATAAATCGTTGACTGTCGGCTTTTTGTCGAGTCGCTGCCTGTAAAAGACAGCATATTTGTTCACGGCAGAATCATTATTGTTGATATATGCCTCCCAGGCGTTGAAGCTGTAACTTGCTGCTGTGAGTGAGTCGCTCTGCATATCCCTGAAGGTGTTGTGTTCTAACTCCTGGCGCAGCCCGACGGTGATCCACTTCATTCTTTTTGACAGGTCGGCCATGTTCCTCAGGAAATTAGTGTTAAAGATCTCCTGCTTCGAATTCAGGAGGCTCCCATTGAATTTAAAGAAGAACCCCCGGGTATTCATGTCAGCGAGGAGGGAATGCATATTCCCATTGTAAACCGGGCCATTGTTAAACATGCTGAAACGATAAGATGTGATACCATGTTTTTGATTCTCGATCCCGATCTCTACTACCCCCTGATGCTGGTCTTCCCCCTCATCCAGGTGGTCGATATTCCAATCACGGTTAAATTCAACTCTCCTGTATGGCTCAATGGGTTTGAAGTTTTTCCTCACCCATTCATACCTGGCACCACTCAGCAGATCCCAGGCATTATCTTCTCTCTTGCTGATCCTGCTTTTTTTGTTGTAAGCAAGCATCATCCCAAAGCTTGTATTGTCTTTACTGTCTTTTGATGAAAATGTGTTGATATCATAATTGCTAACACTGAATTCGGAGTTAAACACCGACTTTTCACTGAAAGCATAGTCGACTCCCAGTGTTAGCATTTGCGATTTTTTCGGGGTCACCAGGAGTACGACCGGGGCATAGTT
>QMPN01000334.1 GCA_003648575.1 Bacteroidota bacterium | reverse complement strand
TGCTGCAGCTGGTCGCCAATCCCCATATTTGGAATAACCTTTAATTCTATAGTAACAGCTAATTGCATTCCACCTGCATCGGTGACCAATGCTTCACAATAATAGTTTCCAAGCGAAAGCCCACCGGCATCAAAAGTGTAGGCAATATCTGCATACCCATAGCCAGGCAAAGATCCATGTACCGGTGAAAAGCCGATCCATGCCGGTGTATTTTCTATGCTGCAATGGAAAGGCAACTCAAAGCTTAGCAGGTTTTGCAAAGTGATATCCTGCATGCCTGTGGAATCCGGGCCCAGGGAAATGCTTACGGTGTCCTTATCAGCTATGATACGAGGGTTCATGAGCAAGCGGACTGCACTATCGACATTCAGCCTTCCTCCCGACACGCAAAGGGTATCAAATCCGGGCAGGGTATCGACCCCTTCAAGTATGATATTCTTTACGAATAGGGCAGCTTCTTCAGGATTTTCATCATAATGCTGAAGAAAATCTTCACCGGCAGCTGAATAGATCAGTGCGATGGCTCCGCTCAACTGGGGAGCCGCCATGGAAGTCCCTGTGGTATAACCGTAGGTGTTATTGGTTTTCGTGGAGATAATATTGCTTCCGGGGGCACCCAGATCAATGGATACCATTCCCCAGGCCGCAGTATTGTACTTCACATCATCCTTGGTGGTATTGGTCACGCCAATAATATAATCGCTGCTGAAATTGGTGGGTACATCACCCACAATATCGGCATTGGATTCATGGTTCATGGTAGCTGCCGCATTGAGGATCCCCAGGCTGCCCAGCGAGTCATACATCATACCCCAGATGGGATAATTTTCAGGATTGCCGAAATCCACTCCGAAAGAGCCATTCGTTACCACGACATAAGCTCCCTTTTGCCCATTGCTCTCTTCATAAAGTGAGCGCATTTTATATACATATGCGAATGCTTCCACCACGGTAGATTCAAAGGTGGAAGAGCCTGCTACAGGCATCACTTTGCAGTTCCAGCCTACTCCGCTAATTCCGATACCGTTATTCCCGATGGCTCCTGCTATTCCTGCTACTTTGGTCCCATGGCTTCGTACTGTAATCTCGCCAGTACTCGTAAAGGCATTCCAGCCATCATAGTCGTCAACATAGCCATTATTATCGTCGTCAATGCCATTGGCAGGTATTTCATGGTAGTTTTTCCAAAAATTCATATCCTCATGATCAAGGTCGAAACCATCGTCGATCACAGCAATGATGATGGTATCGCCCAGGATGGTTATTCCATTATTCACGCTTACCTCCCATGCCTTTGTGGCATCAATATCAGCATCGACGACGCCACCGGTCTGCCCAATATTATACAATGCCCACTGCATAGCAAAACTGGGATCGTTTGCTAAAATATCACGTTGTGAGATGTAATGGTCAAATTGCGCTTTCATGATGCGCTGGTCTGACAGTAGTTGTTTCAAAAGATCATTGCCTTTCCCTGCTTCCATGTCATAGCTGCAAAGCCATATTCCCAGATCCTTCGACAGGCATCGTTCCGGCTTAAAGCCGGCGAACGAAAATGTCGCCTCCAGATCTCCGATCTTACTGCTTGCCGATTGATCCAATTGGATTATCAGCTTGCCGGGAACGGCATGAATATCCTCTTGTTCAACCGGTGTTGCGGAAGACAGGCAGAGCATAAGTGCTAAAAATGCCAGAGCAAAGATCTTTTTCTTCATGAGGTAAACAAAGTTAGGTAAATCAGCCCACTTATCTGATCAGCACCATTTTCCCGGTATACGGAATACCTTCTACCAGTATGCGGTAAAGATAGATTCCGTCAGGCAATGCATGTCCGCTGTTGCTGCGGCCATCCCAGGTAAAATTATACGAACCGGCCTCCAGCGTACTTGATGGTGAAAGGTCATACACCCGGCGCCCCTGCAGATCATATACCGCCGCATCGACCAGGCTTTTTTTCTCCAGTTTCACAGGGATCCTGGTTTCATGGCTGAATGGGTTCGGGTAGTTTTGCAAAGCAGTACCATCAGGCATTTCAGGCATTTCCTCAACACCCAGCAAGCTTTGCTTCACCTCAAAGAAATCGAGTATATTCTGCATCAGTGTTTCCATCTGGCAGGTGTCGGATGAGATCAGTCCACCCATCTCGAACATAGTCCCGATGGTTTTATAGCCACCCGCATCGTAGGCCACTGCTGCACAATTGGGGTATTCTACGCCTGTAAATATGGAAAATGCCGGTGGAGTGGGCTCAAGGTAATACAGGCATAGTGAGTTCTGTGCTGTATTTTCATAAGCCAGGCCTTCGGTAAAGGTGCTATCAACACCTCTGAGGATTTCATATCCTCCTGCACTGGTAACCGTAGTAAAGCCAAAGCGGTCGAGTATGGGAAGGTGTGGATCCTGCTCCCAGACCATTCGGCCCTCCATATACAAATTACCTCCATCATCGAGGTAATCGAGAAGCATCTGCCCCTGCTGCCAGGAAAGCGTATGACTGGTAAACATCTTTCCCACGCACAAGAATACCGATTGGTAGTTGCTGATGGAATTCGGAAATTTAGGGCTGTAGTTGCTTTCCACACCCATGTCCTGAAGATGCTCGTATATGTGTACGCCTGAGCCTGTCGACAGGTCCAGGTCAATAATATAAGCAGGCGTGCGGCCCACCCTCATACTAAAGTTCATTTCAGTATTCACACCAATTTCATCGGTAATCAAGAGGGTAAAATCGACCTCCGACCCGAAAGAAATGGAATAATCGGCCGAAAGGCTGAAAAGGACTTCCTTGTCCTCCCATGGGTTAATGGTACCGACATTGACAGGCTGTGAATTATTGATAGTAATTCCTTCATGTGATGATGAAAGTACCGCCACCGTATTGATACTTACACGGCTTCCTTTGTTCACAAGCCTGAGCTTCAGATCCTCTGTTTCTCCAGGTTCCAGGAGATTGATCTCATTCCTGACTTCGAAACCACTGAGTTCCATATCCGGTGCCGAACTACTTAAAATACATTCGCGATGATATGACAATGCTGCCGCTACAGCATTCAGATGTAACATCATCTGCGCATTATCAGCAATATCTTTATCGCAGGAACAGCTGAATGCACTGGCAATACTAATACTCTCTCCGGGGGCGATCTGTTCAAGCAGGTACTGATTGTCCAGAATCTCTAATTCGTGGTATTCAGCACTCAAAGAAAAGTCAATATTCTGAATGCCGGCCGTTCCTCGGTTTACGACATTGAGATCCAGGTAGGCGATCTGGCCGTTTTGTATCGAAAGATCGTCCTCTCCATTCATACTTATTGAAAACTCCAGCGCATCGGTGAACAGACAGGTTTTTGTAGCACTGAGCAAGGTATTATCAGTTAATGCAAACTTTAGCTCTGCGAGTGTACTCTCCTGGCTTTCCATGATCTCCAGCAGGCCGTCTTTCGAAACGGTGATCTCTTCAGGCTGTGCTTTCGGGAAGAATTCAATTTTTGTCCCGGAGGGAATACCCGGTGGGTCGGGTAGATCAGGCAAACTATGATGAAAGAAATCCCCGTCGGATATGCCTGCCGTCCAGCGGATGGGCTCATCCAGGGTCATCTCATCATAGAAGAATTCTATCCTTCCATCAGGGTAAAGGCTTACAGCAAAGTTAATATCGAGCCAATCCTTGTCAAAAGTTGCAGTTTTCCATCGAAAAGTAGCTTTTGTCTCATCCCCTTCGTACCACACTCCATCATCCGTTCCCTGATGCACGAACAGATCCTGGCTCAGAAGAGGAGCAATAACGCGACTGTTCTTCAAAAAATAGTCGTTGTCAACCAGGTATGACCAGAAATACATATTCTCATCGATAAAAATATACCCACCCGAGGATACCACCAACGTACCATAGTAGTTACCATAGAAGGGAAATTCAAAATCCAGCACCTGCATAGCCAGGCTGTCCGTCCAGCTGTTATTAATGATCTGCACTTCGTCCACTTCAGGAAAAGCAGCTTCGGTACTGTTCATCACATAGTTCCTGTCGAGCTGCCACTGATAAGGTTGTTGCCCGCCCGTTGCTTCAAGCTGAATACTCATTG
>QMPN01000333.1 GCA_003648575.1 Bacteroidota bacterium | reverse complement strand
GAATCCAGCAACAACTTGGGCAGCATTTGACTATACACTTCCAAGAATCACTACATATGCTAAAATTGTTATTAAGGATATTACTGGAAAAGTAATTGATGAAATACCTGTAAACGGTGTTAAAGGACAAAAAATCTGGGATACCAGAAACATTACACCAGGAGTTTATATTTACACCCTGACTACTGAAACGATGAATAAATCTGGGAAAATCGTTGTTCAATAATTATTAACTTACTGGCCCCTTGCTTTGGTATTGATGGAGCAAGGGGCCATTTTCTAACAAGAATATGAAACAGAAACTCTGTGCCTTACTATTTCTTTTGAGCGTATTTTCAAGTTCATTTGCTCAGTTTTCAATATCATGGCAAAACTGTTTTGGAGGATCACACCAAGATATACCTTATGATATTATTGAGTACCAGGGTAATTATTTAATAATTGGGTACACAGATTCATATGATGGTGATATCTCGTATAATCATGGCGAACAAGATGTATGGGTAGTAGAGGTTGACAGCGCAGGAAATATGATCAGAGAGAAAACATTTGGAGGATCATTAGGTGATGGGGGCGTTAGGATTTTAAAGGACAACAAAGGTGATCTCTATCTATTAGGTGATGCCTGGAGCTCTGATGGTGATATATCTTATGACCCTTATCCCGAATCTGGTGATTTTTGGACAGTAAAGATCGATGGTTCGTGGGATATTATTTGGGACAAAATCCTTGGGGGCACATGGCTAGACAGGGTTCAAACAGGTACAATGACACACGATGGAAATGTTATTGTACAAGGACACACAGGGTCCCCGGATGGAGATGTATCTGTCTATTACGGTGAATATGATATTTGGCAAACAAAGCTAAGTAACAATGGAGACCTTTTATGGGACTTTACCTTAGGGTCTCTTGGGTTTGATTATGGACACTCACTTCTTCAAACTAGTGATAATGGATTTCTAGTAGGTGGATATGCCAGGGTTGAAGATGGAGGAGGAAATATTGAGTGTGTTCCCCATAGCTGGTATGGTGAGGCTATATTAGCAAAATTGGATTCGAATGCCTCTATTGAATGGCAACACTGTTATGGAGGTAGTGGAGATGAACAGGTTAATTTCATCCTGGAGGTTACTGATGGCTATATCTTAGCTGCTTCTACAATGTCAAACGATGGAGATTTAGCGGGTGCAGGATATCATGGTGGACTCGATGTATGGATTATAAAAATCGACTTTTTCGGCAATATCTTATGGAGCAAATGTTATGGAGGATCTGAGCATGATAATCCTAAAAAAATGTTTCCTAGTGCAGATGGGGGATTTCTGATCTTTGCCAATACACAATCAAACGATGGGGATGTTAATGGAAATCACCAGGAAGGGAAAGATGATATATGGGTAGTGAAGATCAGTGAATATGGTACATTAGAATGGCAACAATGCTTTGGAGGGATAGGTGATGAGCGAATCTGGCATGCTGTCCTGAAAATTAATGAACATAAATACATTATTGCTGCAGAAACAGATAATGGGCCTTCTTTCGATGTTGATTGCAGCCCTGTTTGGTGGGGAGAACCCAAATACTGGGTATTGGAACTAACAGATTCAATGGTTGGAATTGATGAAACGAGAAATATTGATGACGCAACTATATCTGTATTTCCTAATCCATCAAATCAATTTATCACTATCCAATCTCCCTTATTAAAAACGGATGCAATCATAAGGATTCACAACACCCTTGGGCAATGCATGAAAGAAATTCAAGTCGTTCAAAATCATGAAGGCTTGAGTATAGATATTTCTCACTTTCCGCCAGGTTATTATAGTATTTCATTAAATTGTAAGGGGAATTTTGTTAGAACAGGGTTGATTGTTAGATAATTAAATCGGAATTTCACTTCTATTGCACGACGCTAAGCAATGATATTTATGGTAAAGATTGTAATTATTTAGTATCCCATACTTTCATTTCATCAGAGAGGTATTGATCCTTAAATTTTACATACTTTTTAAAAGTCTCATACTTCACATGCCCAACTATGGTCATAATGGTTGATTCTGACATACCCATCATTAATGAATTTGTAATGAAAGTATCTCTGCCGCAGTGGGTGGTTATTGCGTCACACTTCCTGACCTGCCGATCGTGCCTTACGGCACCCTTAAACTTGGAAAGAATAATCTCGTCATGCATCTCTGCCTTATCGCAGATTTCTTTCAAGTCTTTATTCATCTTTTGATTCGAGATCCCAGGTAACAGTGCCAAATCATATCCATTGATCTTTTCTGCATACTTCTCAAGAATAGCTTTTACCTTTTTTGTCATGGGTACTTTAATAGGGTTTTTCGTCTTCCTGATTACTTTGTGAATGAAGTCACCCTTGATATTTTCTTTTCTTAATTCTATCAGATCGCTGTATCTCAATCCTGTGTAACATTCCATCAGGAATAGGTCCCGCACCCTGTCCAATGCATCATTAAGAGTAAGTCCCTCTATCTTCTTTAATTCTTCCATTGATAAGGGTAAGGGTTCGTTTGATTCTTTATAAACCTTGAATTTGGAATATTCTCTGCTCCTATGGATATCTTTGTCCAGTGCCCAGGTTAAAAATGATTTAATGGTTTTTACATACTTTCCAAAGGCATTATTAAACAACCCACGATCCTCAATAATATAGCTAAAGAACTTCTCATAGAAGTCATTATTGAAGCTTTGGAATGTAAGCTTATAGCGATATTTAATACTAAAATCAGAAACATGTTTTTTAGTGGTCCTGAATACTGCTATTGTAGCCTTAGCTTTTGTCTTTTCACTAAATGAAATATATTCATCAAAATAATCAAGCACGCCTTTCTCTTTCTCGAATCCCGAGGAAAATGGCAGACTCTTTGCAAAGTATTCCTTGGTTAATTCATAATCCCTCAGTATAGCTTTATTGAATACCTCTTCTATTTGGGTGGAATGTTTTCTCAATAGTTCGTTCTTTGTCTCAAATCCAGACACCGAGGCTCGGAATGATTGCTTCTTTTTATTCCAATCAGAAGGTATAACTCTGAAGCCTGACGAGATCCTGATTCTTTTTCCCCCGTATCCGATCGAGTGCATAATATAAGTAGCAGAAGAGGATCTCGGTTTGTCGAGGTTGTGATTTATATTTAAGGTTGGCATAGCAATACTTGTTTGAGAGTTACTGACACATTTACTGACAAATTTAGGTAGATACAGTGAATCATCAACAAATACTTATTAACAATAAAAGCCTGTAAATCAGTATGTAATGATCAATAATGTTCAATTATGTTCAGTGATATTCAGGATGGTTATTCCCACCAGGACCACTCCAAAGCTGATATAACAGCCTTAATATTATTTAGTTAACTCATTTCTTTCAAAACCTCCGTGTAGTTTTTGTGACAGTTAATTTGTGAATTAAAGGTAATAATTTAATGAATAGGTCACATTTAGCATTTACAACTTAGTGTCCGAGTTAGGCTGAAGATCTACAGAAATTGTACTATGTATCAGGTATTAAGTATCATGATTGCCACTGGGACACAGGAGTACAGAGAAACACAGAAATAATACCTGTGAAACCTGGTGTTTGTGTGACTCTGGCGCTACAAGCAGTGTCTCTGTGGGTAAAAAATCAAACACTAGACAGACTGAATCCAAATTTTATCTTCAACACGCTGTATTCCATGCCCTTTCAATAATTGATAAAAAAGAGAAGAACAAAAACTTGACTTCATATTTAACTTATCAGTATATTTGTGTACCTGTTTCTTCAACAAATAGGAGAGAATTAAAAGTCTACTTCGTCAAAGCATTATTCAAAGTGCTGATCATTGTAATTGCGCGAACAATGATGGGGATTAAAGAAACCCCTTTTAATTGATGACAAATATTAACATCTCGAAATGGAAATACAAACCAACAAAGAAAGGGGGTTAAAGGCAAAGATAAGACTTTTTAGATAGCGTGGCCGGCTATGCAATTTATGACATTTTGTAAATAAAAAATCTTAAGAAAATGAAAAACAAAATTAAGACAATGGCCGTTATTATGCTGATGATCAGCTTT
>QMPN01000332.1 GCA_003648575.1 Bacteroidota bacterium | reverse complement strand
CTCCTGAGATGATCAAACCGGCATCTTTTTGCCCGCATGCATCAAACTGGCCCAAAAGCTATGATACAGTGGACTTTCCCTTGAAAAAGAACATTACTAAAAATGCCCTCTTCTGTGACTATTTCAGTCATCCGTATAATTATGCCAGGGTACTTGAAGTATATCCTGACTTAAAAATATGCTTTGCACATGCCGGAGATGATCCGGAGATCAAAAAAGCAAGGACTGTTGAGTCTCATGAAAGCTGGTTCACACAAATAAAATATCTTATCGAAACATACCCGAATGTATATACGGATATCAGCTTTACCCTGTCGGAAAAAGATATTTTCGAAGACTTATACGAGGCCATTGCAGACAGCAGGTACGGACACAGGATACTGTTCGGCACCGATTATTTTATGACCCTGATGAAGAAAAAAGAGAAACCCCTGGTTAATGATTTCCGGAGGTTTCTCTATTCTAAGCCCGATGGAGATAAACTCTGGTATGCCATCACAGTTAAAAATCCGGAGACTTACCTCGAGTCAGCCTTTTATAAGCCTTAATATACTAGGAAGATCATTACTTCTGTTCCCGGATCTCTTTTAATATCTCCGGTGGGATCACTTCCCCTTCGGGATATGGAAGCTTGCCTTCCCAGTCAACTTGGATCAAGAAAGGTTCTTCACCAAGGAGATAACTTGAATCCTCAACCATAGTCATCCAATCCTCAAACTCCCATAGCTCTGCTTGCGAAGGATAACCATACGAATGCCCGAAGCGGATATTCTCGATTATATATCCTTCACTTCCCGCCAGGAGGAATTCATGCATTTCAGGATCCTGGTTATAACTGTATTCATGGATCAAACGATATTCACCAACTATTCTTTGATTTCCACTAAGAAGGGGATTAACCACATCAAAGTCAGCAATAACGTATCCCCCCGTAACATTCGGGATTTGCTCTGCCCGTATCAACTCAGGTGTTTTAAGCCACCAGTAGAGATCCGGCTTTTTATGCAGTTCTTCGATAGTGGGATCAAAATTATCAGGATAAGTAAAATGGACATTATCAAAGAAAATGGCATTATACAGTGGCAGTACAAATTCTGCGGTAATAATCACATCAGTGCAATAAGGCACAGGATATTCCTGAAGGTCCCAGTCAACGGTAATGCTCCTTCGCGGAGTGCCCTCAGTGATAGTCGGGGAAACTTTTTCGGTCCAGTCGATAGTGGTTCTGTACGTTAAGATATCAGCGTCAGTCCATGCCCTGTAATGCAGGTCTGTTGCACTTTCTTCCTCCCTCGATTGATGGATCTTGTAAGATCCCACTACCCGCTGAGTAAGTTCATTGTCGGATGGATCGTCAATAGGACAAAGTGTAATTATGTGCTTGATAAAAGGATGAGGGGTGCTGTAGTCAAAATACCAACCATTCCCATGATTGGGTCCGCCGGGGTTTGGACTTGTATAAGCATCATAGTCATAGGTTTGCACATCTCCATCTGCATCCGTATCGGAGTCGGTTACACTGACTGAAACCGGGTTAACGGAAAGAGTGCTGCTACCCATATTGTCGCCCCAGGCAGTGATTGCATGCCCGCCATATCCGAAATCGGAATTCGCCTTTGGCCAGCTGATACTCAGCCCGACAAACTGGCACCTTCTTAATTCATTGCCAATGAACTGTGCCCCATTTGCATTGGGCCATGGAACCTTGTCTTTAGTACCATATACAGTAACAATAGTGTATGGGTTAGTTGCTGACCAGGTATTGTTTGCTGAACCTAGCCACCAGCTCAGGGCTGCATCTGTCCAGCCGCCACCGGCTACACCATATTGCGCTACCATTTCACTATAGATCTCATCAGCACGGGCCTGAACATCAGTTCCCGTGCCATAGCCGGCACCTGCCAGCATATTCGAAGCGGTTGCCATCCAGCAGGAATTGTCAGTCCCTACTCCACCGGCCTTATCAACATCCGGCGGTGGATCCATCTTCATGTATTTGCATGAAGTAAACAACAGTAAAACAGCGGATATTAGTATTATACCCGATAAAATTCTCGATAATTTTCTCATAAAACCTCCTATTTAATTTTTGTTAGTAGTCGTTTCCAGATAAAATATGTTTACAGGTCATTGATGATCTTCACCGATTCAAAGTCCCAGGCTTCATGGCCGTCATGATCATGGCTCACGATGGAATTATCCTTGACATATAATCTGATGGTATAAGTACATGATTCACCGCTATAGATCAATGGATCCGGTGCAGGCACGTAAGGATCGGGGGCCGTACCGCCATCCAGGTCAGTGATATCCCATACTGCCAGTTCTCCGGCCTCGGCATCCGTTGGAACAATAACTGGCGGTGTCGCCGGTAAAGCCGGAACACGGGTAAGAACATCCAGCGTCAAATCCTTCCATGAACCAAACTGTTTATGGAACTTCAGGTTATATAAACCAAAATTATCATTTGGGGCTACCGGTGGCCACCACGACTCGTCGATCACTGCATCCCAGGCAAGTCCCACTATACGGATCTTTTCATGCTTCTTCATTGAAAGATCTTTGCATACAGGAAGATCCTCCCAGGTACTGCTCTTCTTGTTAAACCACTGGAGCTTCACAATTTTACCTTTGATGTTATGGTTATCGAGCCAGATATGCTGAATGTCATGATAAAGGTGACCGGCCGTATCTTCGGCTGTTAACAACAGGCTGTACCTGCCGCTGCCGGCAGCATTGCTATTCCAGCTTGTTGATTTAAGCTTCGGATATGTATTTCCAAACAATGTGAAGCTTTTCCAGCTGTTGATAAGGTTGATCGGAGCCGGCCCTACCCTGTTCCAGGGCTGGTAATGGTCGGCTGTCAGATATTCGAGAGGTAATGGAGACACCATGTCGCCAAAAGCAGCAGGAACAGCAGCATCGAAAGCCGGTTGTGAAGGTTCGCCACCGGGAACTGTCACATGTGCATAGCGTATAGCATAATTCTTGATCTTCCTGCCCGGACATTCATAAATGTATGCAGAACCATCCATGGTCATATGGCCCCCGAATGAACGCTTCGGATAGTCGGGGGATATTTCCAGAGCAAGTTCAGCATCCGTGTCAAAAGGATTGGGATTGCCCGGTGCAGGCACATTGCTCAGGGCCGAGACCCCTGCAACCCGGCTGATGTATACTATCGCTTTCAGCAGTGTAAAGGTCTTTTTGCAGATCTTAGGGGAACCTGAACCATAGGGATAAACTGTAAGCACTACCTCATAGGCTCCATCCATAAGAGAAGTTGTAAAGATCTTTCCAAGATGCCCATTCACTACAGGACTGCTTCCACTGCCTCCGCCACCGGGATATTCAATCGTTGCGGTTTGCGGGCTGCCACCCATATTAATGCCTAACGTATAATGGCTGAAGTACGATCCTGATGCACTACCCTTAACTTCTACATACAAACCTTTACTCATGTCAGATAGTTCGGGTGTACAGCCATCAGGTTCGATGATCTTACACTTGAGACAACGCTGCACACGCATCAGGATGATGATCACAACGATCAGCAGCAGTTTAATAAAAAGGATTATCCATGAGAATGTATCAGCTCTTGAGAGCTTGTGCATCTCCCCGGAATACAATTGAATAATAACCAGAACCACCAGAATGATAAGGACGATCCATTTGATTAGATGTGCGAGGTCGAAACGCCTTGGCTTATTCTCAACAAGTTTGCGCTCAACGGAAGTTTCTTTTTCCATGATTTTGTTTTTTTAAATGAATAAAAAAGCTTGAATAGGTTATCGTTTGGTTTTGCCCTGGGAACAGATAAAAATTACTCTAAAAAACCGCTGCTTTTCCTGTGGTTTAATACAGGTACTTCTCCCTGTCCCATACACTAAAAATACTGATGAAAAGCGGAATTATCAAGAATTAATGGCATGATGTCATAGTTGGTGCCCCCTATGTAATAAGTGGGAGATAATCGGTAATAATCGGGAGGCTCCATATGTTTTCCAGCTTGATTCATCAACTTATACGAAATCTATATTAAAGTTTGCAATGCTGCTAAACAAAAACTTATTTCTTCGTTTAGCGAT